>JAKSLI010000031.1 GCA_024401305.1 Bacteroidaceae bacterium
GTCGGATTGCGAACGCCTTGTCTAGCTTTGTTTCTTGCTGGATGAATTTCTCAATATCTTCGGTCATTGCGCCCTTCTCGCCCTTGGAACCATCGTCAGTCATGATGATGAGTTCGTCTGAGTTTGCACGTACTTCGTCTTCAAGGATTATGAGGTCCTTGTTACGACCAGCGATAACAGAAAGCACGCGGTTGCCAGCAGCCTTCAATGCCTTGATGATAGGAAGCATAGGAGCAACACCCACACCACCACCGGCACAGATTACTGTACCGAAGTTCTCAATGTGAGTTGCCTGTCCGAGAGGACCTACGATGTCGAGCACATAGTCGCCTTCGTTGAGTTGGCAAAGTTTTGTACTTGACAAACCAACCTCCTGAACGACGAGGGTGATAGTACCTTTCTGGATGTCTGCGTCAGCAATGGTAAGTGGCATACGCTCACCAATCTTGTCAACGCGAACGATTACAAAGTTGCCTGCCTTGCGACTTTTTGCAATCAGTGGAGCTTCAATTTCAAAGAGAAAAACTTTCTCGGAAAATTGAACTTTTTTTACAATTTTATTCATAATGTTTGGCTTTTTCGGTCAAATTGTGACAATTTGTCATTAAATTGCGGCTGCAAAGTTACGAATTATTTTTCAAACAAGAAATTTTATGACTATTATTTTGCAAATTATCGGTAAAGCCAAACAGTAATGAAGGTGCTTATAACAAAAAAATCAAGGTGAGCAAGCATAAACTTACTCACCTTGGCTATTGTATAAGACACTTGTGGAATATTAGTCGATGATGTCGTAACCGAGATATGGAACGAGAGCCTTTGGCACGCGAATGCCTTCTGGAGTCTGATTGTTCTCGAGGAGAGTTGCCACGATGCGTGGGAGAGCGAGAGCAGAACCGTTGAGAGTATGGCAAAGCTCAGGCTTCTTTGAACCTTCCTTGCGGTAACGGCACTTGAGGCGGTTTGCCTGGTATGTGTCGAAGTTAGATACAGAAGAAACCTCAAGCCAGCGTCCCTGTGCCTCTGAGTAAACCTCGAAGTCGTAGCAGATGGCTGATGTGAAGCTCTGGTCGCCACCACAAAGGAGAAGAATACGATATGGGAGTTCAAGCTTCTGGAGAAGACCTTCCACGTGAGCAAGCATTTCCTTGTGGCTTTCCTGAGAGTGCTCTGGAGTATCGATGCGAACGATTTCAATCTTTGAGAACTCGTGGAGACGGTTCAAGCCGCGAACATCCTTGCCGTAAGAACCAGCCTCACGACGGAAACACTGAGTGTAAGCGCAGTTCTTGATAGGAAGTTCCTTCTCGTCGAGGATAACATCGCGATAGATGTTTGTTACAGGAACCTCGGCTGTAGGAATCAGATAGAAGTCGTCGAGCTCGCAGTGGTACATCTGACCTTCCTTGTCTGGAAGCTGACCAGTGCCATAACCAGAAGCTGCATTAACGACTGTTGGCGGCATAATCTCTGTGTAACCAGCCTTGTTAGCCTCTGCAAGGAAGAAGTTGATGAGTGCGCGCTGGAGCTGAGCGCCCTTGCCAGTATAAACAGGGAAACCTGCACCTGTAATCTTCACACCGAGGTCGAAGTCTATGAGGTTGTATTTCTTAGCCAACTCCCAGTGTGGAAGCTTAGCCTCTGCATTCTCAGGAATGGCTGTCCAATTGCCAACAGTGTCGTTCTCGTCACATTCCTTGAGCGATGACTTTACAACACGATTGTCCTCAGCGGCAGAACCTTCAGGAACATTGTCGTAAGGGATGTTTGGAATCTGGCAGAGAGCTGTAGTGAGGTCCTTTTCTGCCTGATCCTGCTTCTCCTGAAGTTCCTTTGCTGCTTCCTTGAGAGCGGCAACCTTAGCCTTTGTAGCTTCAGCTTCATCCTTCTGACCGTTCTTCATGAGCATGCCAATCTGCTTTGCAAGCTGGTTAGCTTCCTGCTTGTTTGCGTCAAGAGCCTGCTGAGCCTCACGACGTGTGCGGTCGATGGCCTGAACATTTTCGATAGCTTCCTTAGCACCCTTGAAGTGCTTCTTTTCAAGACCGGCAATGACGCGGTCTGTTTCTTCGTTGATTTGTTTGAGTGTAAGCATATTGTGTTATTTTTCGATTTTTGATGTATGATTTAAGCCGCAAAACCATTTCACGAGCTTCTTTTATCTTTCCTTTATGATACCGTGGCGGTAAGCGTAGAGAAGTGCCTTGAGGTCTTCTATCTGTTGCTTGAGTTCTACGCCGAGGTCTGTGTCGGCTACGAGGAGTCGCTTGCCAGACATTTCCACGATCTGTCGCATTGACTTGATGTCTGTTCCACGAGCTACGGCATCTTCCGTTGATGTGAATGCTTCGTGCTGAACGAGTTCGAAACCGCGGGAGTGATATACGAGAGTGTAACCTGCGATGCCTGTCTCCTTGTGATAAGGCTCAGAGAAACCTCCGTCGATAACCATCAGCATGCCGTCAGCCTTGACTGGATTCTCGCCTTTGTTCACATGAACCGGCACATGACCGTTGATGATGTGGCGATTCTTGCCAGTAACACCGAAAGCATCAAGAATGTTTATGCAGACTTCCTTCTCGTTACGGAGCGTGAAGTAATGGCCTTTGTCTTCTTTCCAAGTTTCCTTGTCGCTAATGAAATAACGCTCGAAGGTAGCCATCTTGCTCTTGTTGAACAGCGTGGAATCCTTACCACACCAAAGGTAGAGGAAGTAGTCGATGTAGCTCTGCTTTACAGTCTTTGGAGTGTCATTCGTGAAAGCAGCTCGGATTATCATTCCTGTCTGGTGAAGAAGGTCCTTGCCGATGTAAGACTTTCCGTCTGGCAGCAATACTTCCTTCAACGAACCGTCGGCATTCAGCGGAATGGCTGCGTGGTAAAGGAGGTTGTTGTTGAAGATGCTGTACATGCAACCGTGGGAAAGAATCATTCGCGTGTGCTTCTGGAGCTTCTCGCAGACGCGGAACGAATGGTGAAGACTCTTCATTAGTGCCTTCTCTTCCTTCGTGAGAGCAGTAGGATTTGCTGGGTCGATGGTTGGGAAATTGAACGAATTCATCTCGTATTCCTTGCCATTGATTGTGCAAGTCTTCTTCTCGAAGTTGAGAGCAGAGAGGAGATCGCGGTCAGCCATTTCCCATTCTGGATGGCGAGCTGCAATCTGTGCTTCTACCTTGAACTGGATGATGCTTATAGCCTTGTGCATCAAAGCTGTTAGGCGGACTGTCTTATCGTCAAACTGTGCCTTCTTCTTGTCGTCAGTGATAGGCATGAACTCAGTGCAAGGGTCATCGCCGTAAGTCTCGAGAGCGAAGGTTGCAAGTGGCACGAGGTTTATTCCGTAGCCGTCCTCAAGAGTGATGAGGTTGGCGTAGCGGAGCGAGAGTCTGATGACATTACAGATGCAAGCGTCGTTTCCTGCAGAAGCTCCCATCCAGAGAATGTCGTGATTTCCCCACTGTATATCCCAGTTGTGGTAATGCTTGAGGTAGTCAAGTATGAGATGAGCACCCGAACCGCGGTCGAAGATGTCGCCAAGAATATGGAGCGAATCAATGGAAAGGCGCTGGATGACATTAGACATTGCAATGATGAAATCGGAAGCACGACCTGTGGAAATGATAGTGTCGATAATCATCTTTACGTAAGCAGTCTTGTCTTCATCATGTGTGCGCTCGTGAAGGAGTTCCTGGATGATGTAGGAGAAATCTTCAGGAAGCGACTTGCGAACCTTTGAACGCGTGTATTTGCTGGATACTTCAATTAGAACCTGTACGAGCTGATGTAGTGTGACGTGACACCAATCGTCGAAATCTTCTTCTTCAGTGCGTACAATCTCAAGTTTCTCGGCAGGGTAATAGATCAGCGTGCAAAGCTCTCGTTTCTCAGCTTCGCGCAGTGTGTTTCCGAAAATCTCGTTCACCTTTCGCTTGATGTTACCCGATGCATTCTTCAGGACATGCATGAAAGCCTGATGCTCGCCGTGAAGGTCGGCAAGGAAATGCTCTGTGCCCTTAGGCAAGTTGAGTATGGCGCTGAGGTTGATGATCTCAGTGCTGGCAGCAGCAACCGTAGGAAACGAGCGGGCAAGCAGCTGCATATAGCGCATATCGGTTTCGATTCTTTCTTTCATTTGGTGTTTGTATTTCACGAGCTTACGCTCGAGACACTGGGGCTTCTTTTAAGCTTGTATCTGCCAGAGTAGCAGTTTGTCTTTGATTTTCTTTGTTATCTTGTCGTCGATAGGTTCCATTGGCATGAATCCTTCTTCAAGATTATAGTAGTCTTTCAACAGTTGCATCATGCGAGCTGTGTCTTGGTAAGTGCCGAGACGCATGAGTAGGGCGTTGAGGGTATCTTCGTCGTAATCTATAGTTTTGAGTGCCTTGTAGAGTTCTATGAGATGTCTTTGCGAAACGGTGTTGTGGACAATTTCGTATTTCACATTCAACAGATACTTTGCAATGAGCAACTCATTCTCCGTGGCAGCTTCTTCCTTACCGAACGAGACGAGGTCGGACTTCTTGGAAAGTGCCTTCAGAGAGAAGAGCGAATCAACATTCTTCTTTGTGTTATAGATGTAGTGCGGAGTGTTGTCGGCATATTCCTTGGCACCGTTAGGAAGGAATGGAAGAAGCATCTTGAGAGTGCCTTCGTATTGGGCATGAAGGATTATACGCTCGTAAGACTCGTCCATCTCGTCTTCGTTTGCTTGCTGCGAATCGCCTCGCTTCTGCATGACAGCCTCTTTCAGCAACGATGCTTCCTTCCGACGCTCTTTTTCCGTCATGAAGAGATACGGATTGCTGTTTGAGAGCGATATGCAGAGGTTTGTGTATTCCGACTGCATTTCCTTGCCAGAGAAGTCCTTCGTAAGCAGTGCGTTAGGTATGCAGAATATGTGCGGATTTGCTTGAATGTTAGTCTCTTGCCTTGAGTCGGTGAGAATGACATCTGCTTTTCTGAGGATTTTCTGCTGGTAAAGCTGTGTCTGTATGTATCGCTTTATCTTGTTTGGGTTATGCCAAGGCATGAGTTGCTTGTGAGTGGAAAGGATAAGCGGGCGCTTGTAGTATTTCTCATTCCAATCAACAATGCCAGACATTACTTGCGACCAACAGGAATGTATGTTAATTATGTCGGGATTAACCTCGTTCATCACCTTGATGAAGCGGCGTTTGTTGCGCCATCTCATCCAAGTGAAGTATGAGAGATAGTGAACCTGCACGCCTTCTACCTTGACTTCCTCATCAGGTTTTGGCATGAGCAGATGTATCTCAGTCTCCTCTCCGCCTTCTCGTGCAAGGAGTTCGAAATACTCTTTCGGAAGACGGATAGGGTGAAAACAATCTATGTAGTGTAGAATCTTCAAAATTCTTTGTTTGTAAGAGAACTTGTGTTACTTCGGGATGTATTGTTATTTGTAAGAGAACTTATGACTTATGAACTCTGTTTTGTCGGCTTTCAGATACTTGAACAGGTAGATGAAGTGTAGCCAAAGCAGGTAAAGTTCCATTGGCGTTACGCATTTCATCTTCATGTTTACGCAGAAGCGCTGGAAAGATTTCTTTGCAAGCAGTTCGCGCAGAAGAATGCCGAGCGGTAGTGAAATGAATGTTATGCCTGCTGCTATCCAGTGTGATGTAACGAGTGAATATACAAACATGGCAAATACTATCGGGAACGATAGATGGAGAACGGCTTGGTCGATTGCTACCATGAGTCGGTGCTGCCATTTGCGCTCAAGATGTTTGCGCGTTTCCTGGAAGCAGCGGTGGTATAGATCAAACTCATGAGGCGTGTATTTGTCACGAGCGCACCACGCATCTGGGTGAGTCTCGACAGCGACATTGTCTTTCTGTGCAAAACCGTTTACGAGGAACTCGTATTCTCCGAATGTGTATTTGAGGTTGCCTGAGTAACCTTTCTGCTTCATGAACATCGACTTCTTGAACATGAGGTTGCCGCCAGCAGTGCTATAGGCGATGCCGTTCTCTGCGTGATGGAGATTGTAAAGTTGCCACAGATGACGCTCAAAGCGCTGGAAATCATCCATTCGCTGCTCCTTCTTGTCAAGAATTGGCAGACGATATGCACTTACCGTAGCATCTGCTTTTCCAACAGTGAACTTGTCCTTAGCCACCGTTGTATAGCCCATTACGATGTCCTTGCCATAGCAGTTGCGAACCATGGTGTTAAGCCAGTTGTGACTTAGTGGCTCTGTGTGGCAATCTGTGAGCAGTACCCACTCGAAACTTGCTGCCTTGACACCAAGTGTGACTGCCAGTTTCTGCATGCCCATGTAGTGAGAAGAGTCTGGAACAAAGGTGGTCTTGAGCCTATGGCGGTTAGGAAGTGTCTCAAGTTGATTCTTGAAATAATCTTCCTTGACCTTCTCATTGTCAACAATAAGTATGACCTCAAAGTCGCCTTCATAGTTCTGGTTGAGAATGGAAGCGATTTTCAGAAGCGCAAGTTCAGGATTGTCGAAAGCAGAAACGATGACACTTACCGCAGGCATTCCAATGCCTTCATTGCCAGTGTATGGTCTTGACTTCTTCAGTTTCCTGAAATATGCTGAGCATAGCGGTAGTAAGACTACTATCGCCACGCTTGCTATTGTGAGGTATATACTTGTTGAATCAAACATGTTTGAAGTGTTAAGTATGAAGTTTGAGGTAAGGTAGGATTACAACTCGTCAGAAATCCAACCCTTTGGAAGCTGGCGGCAGTTGTAGCGTGAAGCCATGATCTCGCCGTATGCGCCAGCAGAGCGGAGAGCAACGAGGTCGTGACGCTTTGACTTGTTGAGCATTATGCCTTTTCCGAATACATCACTCGACTCGCAGATAGGACCAACAACATCGTATGCTTCTTCTGCTTCTTCTGTGCTTGAGATGTTCTCAATCTTATGGTAAGCATCATAGAGAGCAGGGCGGATGAGGTCTGTCATACCAGCATCAACGATGAGGAACTTCTTTGCTACGCCTTCCTTAATATATAATGTACGCGTAATGAGTGAACCCATCTGGGCAACTACAGCGCGACCAAGCTCGAAGTGAAGTGTCTGACCTTCACGGAGTTTCAAATTCTCTGCGTATGTTGCGAAGAAATCCTTGAAGTTTGGAATGGGATTTCCGTCCGGGTTCTGGTAGTCGATGCCGAGGCCGCCACCTACATTGATGCTCTGAACCTTGATGCCTTCTGCTTCAAGCTGGTCCTGGAGTTCGTTGATGCGCTCGCAAAGTGCCTTGAAATCGTCCATCTCAAGAATCTGCGAACCGATGTGGAAGTGAAGTCCGGTGAACTTGACATTCTCCATCTCGTTGGCTTTCTTGATAGTTGGAATCATGTCGCGCATAGCGATGCCGAACTTGTTTTCTGCAAGACCTGTTGTGATGTTGGCGTGAGTGTGAGCGCCAACTTCAGGATTGATGCGGAAAGCAACTGTTGCAACTTCGCCGAGTTGTCCTGCAATCTCGTTGATAACTTCAAGTTCTGCTACGCTTTCTACATTGAAGCAAGAGATGCCGACATTAAGACCAAGCTCAATCTCCCAGTCGCTCTTGCCTACGCCAGCGTAAACAATCTTGTCTTCTGGGAAACCTGCTGCAACGGCTGCCATAATCTCGCCACCGCTTACGCAGTCAGCACCAAGACCGGCTTGTGCGATGATGCCGAGAACCTTAGTGTTTGCGTTTGCCTTTACGGCGTAGTGCACGCAGAAATTGTCGTACTTGCCAGCCTCTTCGTTGATGGTTTCGAGAGTCTTGCGGAGAAGGTCTGCATCATAGAAGTAGAATGGCGTTTCGATTTGTTCGAGTTTTTGTATAGGGAAAGTCATAGTTGTGTTGGTTTTGTGTTGGTGGGAGCCCGGCGGATAACCGCCGGGAATAGTCAGATGTTTTGCTTTGGTGTTTACTTTGCGAAGAGTGTTGCGCTGAGGTTCTGGAGAGCACGCTTCTTGTCAACTTCCTGGATGAGGAAAGAGATGTTGAAGTTTGAACCGCCGTAAGAAACCATGCGAACAGGGATGTCCTTCATTGCTTCTGTAGCGAGTGTCTCGAAACCTACGTTATTCCATTCAAGGTCGCCTACGACGCAGATGATACACATGTTTGCATCAACGGTTACAGTTCCGTACTTCTTGAGTTCGTCAACGATCTTGCCGAGGTTTGTGTTGTTGTCGATGCTTACAGAAACGCCAACCTCGCTAGTTGTTATCATGTCGATAGGAGTGTTGTAACGCTCGAAAGTCTCGAAGATCTTGCGGAGGAACCCTGAAGCAAGGAGCATACGACTACTCTTGATCTTGATAGCTGTGATGTTGTCCTTAGCAGCAACTGCCTTGATCTTGCCACGCTGGAGGTCGTTGTTGATGATTGTGCCAGGAGCTTCTGGATCCATTGTGTTCTTGAGACGAACAGGAACACCAGCAAACTTCGCAGGTTGAACGCATGTTGGGTGGAGAATCTTTGCTCCGAAATATGCGAGTTCTGCTGCTTCCTCGAAGTTAAGCTGAGCAACGGCTTCTGTGTTGTCAACGAAACGAGGGTCGTTGTTGTGCATTCCGTCGATGTCTGTCCAGATGATGATTTCGTCAGCCTTGATGGCAGCACCGATGAGAGATGCTGTATAGTCAGAACCACCACGGAGGAGGTTATCAATCTCGTCGTAGGCATTCATGCAGATGAAGCCCTGAGTGATGTAGATCTGATAGCCGTCGTTAGCTTCGAGCACGCGGTTAACATTCTCTGTGATGTAGTGCATGTCAGGTTCAGCGTTCTTGTCTGTCTTCATGAAATCGAAAGCAGAAAGAAGTACTGTCTTCACGCCACATTCCTTGAGATAATTGGCAACCATGTTTGTAGAGAGAATCTCACCCTGAGCAACAACCTTCTTCTCCTCTGCACTTGTGAAATGACCTTTAGTGAAAGAGCGGAGATAGTTGAAGCGGTCAGCAAGGATTTCGCGAACAGTTTCCTTTGTTTCTTCCTTAGAATAAAGTTCGTCGATGTGCTTGTTGTACTTGTTCTCAAGCTGACGGATTACCTCGTGAGCACCTTCTGGATTGTTGTGGTAGAGGTAGTTTGAGATTTCGATGAGAGAGTTTGTTGTTCCTGACATCGCAGAAAGCACAACGAATGTTGGTTCGCCGCTTGCTGTTATGAGCTTTGACACGCTTTGCATACGCTCTGGAGAGCCTACGCTGGTGCCGCCGAATTTCATTACTTTCATTCTAGTATAGTTGTTTTGAGTTTTTTATTATTTGAGGCGCCGCCAAACTTGGCGACGAATGGGGGGATGGCTTTTGGGGGATTTGGTTATCGAGACTTAGTTGTCGAGGCTTGAGATAATGTCCTTGTAAGTATCTGTAACGTTCTCAAGACGATTGTCCTTGCAGAGATAAACAGTGCCTGGGAAAGTGTTGAGAAGGTTAAGGTTGTGTGTTGACATTATAATAGATGTGCCTTGCTGAGAGATTTCGTGGAGTAGGGTAGCGATGCCGTTAGCTGTCTCTGGGTCAAGGTTGCCCGTAGGCTCATCGGCAATGATGAGCTGAGGCTTGTTGAGAATAGCGCGGGCAATGGCTGCACGCTGCTGTTCGCCGCCAGAGAGTTCGTGTGGCATACGATATTTCTTGTCAGAAAGTCCTACAGCTTCAAGCACTTCGTCTATGCGAGTCTCGCAATCATCTTTCTTCCATCCTGTAGCACGAAGTACAAAGCGGAGGTTCTTGTACAATGTGCGGTCGTGAAGAAGTTGGAAGTCCTGGAACACGATGCCCATCTGCTTGCGCAGTTCTGGGATGTGCTTGTGCTTCAGTTTGAGCAGGTTCTTTCCAAAGACAGTTGCTTCTGATGCGGTGTCGATGTCGAGCTCGCAGTAGATTGACTTCAGCAAGCTAGACTTTCCCGTACCAACTTTACCGATGATGTACACGAATTCGCCTTCCTTGACTTCAAATGTAACATGGTCGAGGATAGGGTCTTCACCAAGGTGCTGGAGAGTAACGTCGTTATAGGTTATAAGCATATTATTAAGTTTTTACCACGCATGAATGCGTGGGAACGGTGGCTATTAAGAACCGACGGAAAAACGTCGGGAACGGTAGCTGTTAAGAACCGACGGAGAACGTCGGGAACAGTGGCTGTTAGTGTTTGTGCCAGTTAGGATCGTGGCGAACAACGAGCTCCTTTGCTACATCCTCAATGCGGAGACCCTTGCTTGTAAGGAGTACGATGAGGTGGTAGAACATGTCGGAAGCTTCGTAGATGAGGCGGTCGTTAGTGCCGTTGCATGCTTCGATAACAGCTTCAAGGGCTTCCTCGCCGACCTTCTGTGCCATGCGGTTGATGCCGTCCTTGAAAAGACTTGTGGTGTAAGAACCTTCTGGCATTTCCTCGTGACGCTTCTCAATGAAGTCGTTAAGGAAAGAGAGGAAGAGAAGTGGGTTCTTCTCGACATTGCCTTCTGCGTCGCGTTCGTTCTTCTCGCCCCAGCAGGTATCTGTGCCTTTGTGGCATGTTGGGCCAGCAGGAATGGCTTTAACGAGGAGAGTGTCGTTGTCGCAATCTACTTTCATGTCAACGAGTGTGAGGAAGTTTCCACTTGTTTCGCCCTTTGTCCAAAGGGTGCTGCGTGAGCGGCTCCAGAAGGTTACCTTCTTTGTGTCGAGGGTCTTCTGGTAAGCTTCCTCGTTCATGTAGCCGAGCATGAGTACTGTCTTTGTCTCTGCGTCCTGCACGATAGCAGGAACGAGACCGTTCATCTTTTCAAAGTCTATCATAGTTATGTTTTGTTTTTTCGGTTTGGGCGGCTCCAAGCTTGGCGCCGAGTGAGTGGGGATGCCGAGAGAGGCGATGGATAGAGCCGAGATCGGCATGAGGTGAGGGTGAGATAGGTATGGGTTAGAGCTAGAGGCGGATGTTAATGCCTTCTGTCTTGAGGTATGATTTGAGCTCCGGGATTGGGATTTCTCCGAAATGGAAGACGCTGGCGGCGAGGGCTGCATCTGCCTTTCCTTCCGTGAAGACATCGCGGAAATGCTCCTTTGCTCCGGCACCGCCGCTGGCAATGATTGGAATGGAGAGGGTTTCCGAGAGGTGGGCGAGGGCTTCGTTTGCGAAACCTTGCTTCGTGCCGTCGTGGTTCATGGAAGTGAAAAGGATTTCTCCTGCTCCACGCTTGGCAACTTCCTCTGCCCATTCAAAGAGCTTTCGTTCGGTCTTCAAGCGGCCGCCGTTGAGGTAACACCACCATTCTCCGTCTTCTTCAAGGCGGGCATCAATGGCGCAGACGCAAACTTGCGAGCCGAACTTGTTTGTTATTTCGTCTATTAGTTCCGGGCGGCGAATGGCGGCTGAGTTGACACTAACCTTGTCGGCACCAGCATAGAGGAGGCGTTCTACGTCTTCAAGGGCGTTGATGCCACCGCCAACGGTGAACGGGATGTTTATTTCCTGGGCAACGCGAGTGACCATTTCCGTGAAAGTCTTGCGGCCTTCGTGGCTGGCAGTGATGTCAAGGAAGACAAGTTCGTCTGCGCCTTGCTCGGAATATAGCTTGCCAAGTTCCACTGGATCGCCCGCACTTCGCAGGTTTACGAAGTTGGTGCCCTTTACTGTCTCGCCGTTCTTTACGTCAAGGCATGGAACTATACGTTTTGCAAGTTTTGAGATCATCAATTAGATTTTCTATTTTGGGATTTACAATTTACAATTTTGCGGCTCCAAGCTTGGTGCCGAATTGGGGGATTCTTTATTTAAAGGTTCAGCTTGCTGATGTCTATTCTGCCTTCGTAGAACGCTTTGCCAAAGACTACCGCTGGGATGCCTGCTTCGTCGAGGGCTTCGATGTCTGCGTTAGAGGAAACGCCGCCGGAAGCTATGAGATGGAAGTCAGGGGATTGCTGCATGATTTCCTTGTAGAGCTCAATGGCAGGGCCTGCGAGAGTGCCGTCTTTTGAGATTTCTGTGCATAGGACATTCTTGATTCCCTTTTCGGCATAGAACTGAAGGAATGGCATCAAATCGTCGGCGGAATCTTCCTTCCAACCGTTGATGCTTATCTTCCCGTTGCGGACATCCGCGCCAAGGACTATCTTTTCTGCTCCGAAACGCTCGATGCAACGGCAAGTGAAGTCACGATCCGTTACGGCAATAGAGCCGAGAGTGACCATCTGTGCGCCAGCTTCGAAAGCTTTCTGGAGGTCTTCTTCTGACTTGATACCGCCGCCAAAGTCAACGACAAGATTCGTTTCCGATGTGATTCCCTTGAGAACATCCACATTCACGATATGCTTTGCCTTAGCACCATCAAGGTCAACGACATGAAGGCGCTTGAAACCGAGGCGTTCAAACTCCTTGGCAACTTCAACGGGATTCTCGTTATAGACCTTCTTCTGGTCGTAATCGCCTTTGGTTAGGCGGACGCATTTGCCGTCGATTATGTCTATGGCTGGGATGAGTTCTATCATATTTCCAGGAAATTCTTTAGGATAGTTTCTCCTACGCGACCGCTTTTCTCTGGATGGAACTGCGTTGCGTAGAAATTGTCCTTGTGGAGAGCTGCGCTGTATGGCAGGATATAGTCGGCTGTGGCTATGGTGTATTCGCTTTGTGGCACATAGTATGAATGCACGAAATAAGCGTAGTCGTTGCCGTCCTTCAGATCCTTGAACAAAGGTGTCTTGAGATCACGGAGTGAATTCCAACCCATGGCAGGAACCTTGTCCTCGTGGTTTACTGGCTGGAAACGCTTTACAGGCAAGTCAAAGATACCGATGCAGTCAACATCGCCTTCCTCAGAATGCTTGCACATAAGCTGCTGACCAACGCAAATGCCAAGAACCGGCTGCTTCAAATCGCGGATAATCTCGTCGAGGCGGTGGCTCTTGAGTGAAGCCATCGTGGTGCTTGCTTCGCCTTGTCCAGGGAAAAGCACGCGGTCAGCCTTCTGGAGAATCTCCGCATCATGAGTGAGCACAGGTTCTATGCCAAGGCGTTTCAGGGCATTTATCACGCTGAAGATGTTGCCTGCGTTATATTCTACTACTGCAATTTGCATCCTAAAGTTGCTTTAGTTGAAGATGAAAGTACGGTTATTATAGCTTAATATCTTGTGAGCGATGTGCTTCTTGACAGCGCGAGAGAGCACAATCTTCTCCAAGTCCTTGCCCTTGAGAACGAGAGTCTCTGGAGTATCGCGGTGAGTGATGCGAACAACATCCTGCTCGATGATAGGTCCTGCGTCGAGTTCGGTAGTCACATAGTGGCTTGTAGCACCGATAATCTTCACGCCGCGCTGCCATGCCTGGTGGTAAGGTTTTGCACCAATGAAAGCAGGAAGGAAAGAGTGGTGGATGTTGATGATGCGATTTGGATAAGCCTCGATCATGTTTTCAGTCACAATCTGCATGTAACGGGCGAGAACGATGAAGTCGATGTTCTCCTTCTTGAGGAGTTCCATCTCGGCTGCTTCCACCTCATCCTTGTTCGAGTGGTCTTTCTTGATTGACCAAACATAGTAAGGAATGTTGAACTGCTCTGCCACATAGCGAAGGTCCTCGTGGTTGCTGACGATGCAAGGAATCTCGCAATCGAGTTCTCCGGCATTGTAACGTGCCAGGAGATCGTAGAGGCAGTGGCTCATCTTTGATACGAAAAGTGCCATGCGAGGCTTTATGTCGCTGAAGTAGAGATGGTACTTCATGTCATAACGCTGGGCATAGAGCGTATTGATATATTCGTTGATCTTGTCTCTTGGAATGAGGAAACCTTCGAGTTCCCATTCAATTCGCATGAAGAACACGCCGTCGTGGTGGTCAACATACTGGTCAAGGTAAACGATGTTGCCTTTGTTGTCTGTGATGAACTTTGTTACTTCCGTGATGATACCCTGCTTGTCTGGGCAGTATAGAAGAAGTATCGCTGTTGGTTTCTTGTCTGTCATATATTCGTTTTTTGTGAAGGATCGTTATATTAAATAATGCGTGCAAAGTTACGAAAAATCGCAACCAATACCATTTTATGGTAATAAAAATATCTTCTTTCGGAAAATTTCTTAACTTGTCACAATATTTGCATTTCGTGGAAGAGAGCGTGTTATGACAGTATGATATTATCGGATTGTAAGCAATAATGGGGATTTTGGTTACAAATCGTCACTTCGGTTTTTGCAAGATTTTCGCTTCAACTAGCAAACAGCAAGGAAGTTTTTGCTTCGGAAAAGGCAATCTTTCGCGCTTTATTTGCCGTTTTTGTGAAAACTCATAGGAATTTATGTCGTTTTACCGTGAGATATTTTCGTTTTACCGTGAGTTTTTGGGTGAAAATGACAAGGAAAATGAGCGAAAAAGAGGGCGTTTTCCTACTGTTTTCGAGTGGCAAAAATGTAATGTTCTGATAATCAGATGTTTGTGAACTCGTGTAGAATGGCGTTATTTTCAGCTAATTGTTCGGAGAAAATTTTGATGCCCTTCTGCGTGAGGAATGAAAAATCGGATTGTAAGCGAAATGAAGGATTTTGCTTACAATCCGTAATTTTTGACGTGTGAAGATTGAATGAGCTGTGTTTACAACTTTGTCGTTGATTGATTTCCGGACATTCAAAGCAACACCTTTTTGTCTTCACGCCCTCGCTTGATGTCCAATCTTCTTGATTTCCGTTAATGTTGGTTGTCCTAAAACTCGCGATTGTTGTTCATTTTTGCACAAAACTTTCGCAATACTTGCAAGTTTTGAAATGTTTTTGTAACTTTGTCGCCAAAATAATATAAAATGGAATTTACTGCTAAACAAATAGCTCAACTCATTCAGGGTCGCGTTGAAGGAAAAGAAGATGCGATTGTCTCTGATTTTGCCAAGATTGAAGAAGGCAAACCTGGGGCGATATCATTCCTTGCGAACCCGAAATATCTTCACTACATCTACGAAACGAAATCGAGTGTAGTTCTAGTCAACGAGGATACCGTGTTCGATAAGCCTGTCGCTCCAACGCTTATCCGCGTGCCAAACGCATACGAAGCCGTGGCAAAGTTGCTTCAGGTATATCAGGCAATGCAGCCAAAGAAGACTGGTATCGACTCACTTGCATACATTGATGCGGAGGCTGAGGTTGGCGAAGATTGCTATGTTGGTGCATTCGCCTACATCGGCAAGGGCGCAAAGATAGGCAAAGGCTCCATGATCTACCCACATGCCTACATCGGCGATGGCGTAGTTCTTGGCGAAGGCTGCCAAATCTTCCCGAAGGTTACAATCTATCATGGCTGTCGTCTTGGCAATAATGTGACAATACATGCAGGAAGCGTTATCGGTGCTGACGGCTTTGGTTTTGCCCCAAATACAGAAGGCTACGAGAAGATTCCGCAGATTGGTATCGTAGTTATCGAAGACAACGTAGAGATTGGCGCCAACACTTGCATCGACCGCTCTACAATGGGTCAGACGCTTATCCACAAGGGCGTTAAGCTTGACAACCTCATCCAGGTAGCTCACAATGTGGAGATTGGTGAAAACACCGTGATGTCAGCACAGGTTGGCATAGCCGGAAGCCAGAAGATTGGCTCTTGGTGCATGGTTGGAGGTCAGGTTGGCTTCTCTGGACATCACAAGGTTGGTGATAGAGTGATGATAGGTGCTCAGTCAGGCATACTCGGAGATCTCAAGGATGGAGAGGTAGTGATGGGTTATCCTGCCATGGACTCAAAAACTTTCATGAAGAGCTCTGCCATAATGCGCCGTCTTCCAGAAATGTACAAGGACATAAATGAGATTAAGAAACAGCTCAACAACAAATAATATAAAACGAATTGAACATGAATACTAAACAGAATACACTTAAAGGAAGTTTCTCAATGTGCGGCAAAGGTCTGCACACAGGATTGATGCTCACTGTTACTTTCAATCCTGCTCCTGAGAATACTGGCTATAAGATTCAGCGTATAGACATTGAAGGTCAGCCTATTATCGACGCTATCGCAGAGAATGTTGTTGACACTCGTCGTGGTACTGTTGTTGGCAAGGGCGATGTCCGTATATCAACTATTGAACATGCGCTTTCAGCACTTTACGCTCTCGGCATCGACAACTGTCTCATGCAGGTCAATGGCCCTGAGTTTCCTATCCTTGACGGCTCGGCAATTTCATACGTAGAGAAGATCAACGAGGTCGGAATCGAGGAGCAGACAGCACCAAAGGACTATTATATCATTCGCAAGAAGATAGAGGTTCGTGACGAAGAGACTGGTTCTTGCGTGACTATTCTTCCTGATGACGAGTTCTCTATCACAGCAATGTGTTCTTTCGAGAGCAAGTTCATCAACTCTCAGTTTGCCACTCTCGACAATCCTGAGAACTATGCAACAGAAATCGCACCTGCTCGTACATTCGTTTTTGTACGCGATATCGAGCCACTTCTTGAGGCAAACCTCATCAAGGGTGGTGACATGGACAACGCTATCGTAATCTACGAGCGTCAGACTACTCAGGAACGTCTCGACCATCTTGCAGACCTTCTCAAGGTGCCTCGCATGGATGCTTCAAACCTTGGCTACATTCAGCACAAGCCACTCCAGTGGGAGAACGAATGTACACGCCACAAGCTCCTCGACATTATCGGTGACATGGCGCTCATTGGCAAGCCTATCAAGGGTAGAATCGTGGCTACTCGCCCTGGTCATTCCATCAACAACAAGTTCGCTCGCCTTATGCGCAAGGAGATAAAGAAGCACGATGTACAGGCTCCAATGTACGATCCAAACGAGGCTCCAATAATGGATGTCAACCGTATTCGTGAGCTTCTTCCACATCGCTATCCAATGCAGCTTGTAGATAAGGTTATTGCTGTTGGTCCAACTTCCATCGTTGGCGTTAAGAACATCACTTCAAACGAGCCATTCTTCCAGGGACATTTCCCAGAAGAGCCAGTCATGCCAGGCGTACTTCAGATAGAGGCAATGGCACAGTGTGGCGGTCTTCTTGTACTTAATAATGTTGATGAGCCTGAGCGTTATTCAACTTATTTCATGAAGATTGATGGCGTGAAGTTCCGTCAGAAGGTTGTTCCTGGCGACACACTCCTCTTCCGTGTTGAGCAGCTTGCACCAGTTCGCCATGGCATCACTACAATGCGCGGCTATATGTTCGTTGGCGACCATGTGGTTTCTGAGGCAACATTCACAGCTCAGATCGTTAAGAATAAGTAAAGGTTCAAGTTAATCAAGCCACAACTTGATTAACTTGAGGCTGTTGGCTAAAAGCTAAAGGCTAAAGGCCACCATTCGGAAGAAATATAGACTTAATTATTGCGCAAGCTGCTTTTAGCCTTTAGCTTTAAGCCTCAAGTTGAGCTTGCGAGACTTGAATAGTAAATATATGAATCAAATCCATCCATTAGCAATAGTCCATCCTGATGCGAAGATAGGTGACAATAATGTCATCGGACCATTCTGTGTGATAGACGAGAATGTTGTTATAGGCAACAACAACAAGTTCCTTAACAGCGTAACTATCCACTTCGGCGCACGCATTGGCGACAATAACGAATTCTTCCCTGGCGCAAGCATTTCCACAAAACCTCAGGATTTGAAGTTCCGTGGCGAGGACACTCTCTGCGAAATAGGCAACAACAACTCTATTCGCGAGAATGTTACAATCTCTCGTGGCACGGCTTCAAAGGGCACGACAAAGGTGGGCAATGGCTGTCTTCTTATGGAGAACATGCACATCGGTCACGACTGCGTTGTAGGAAACAACTGCATCATTGGCAACACAACAAAGCTTGCCGGTGAGGTTATCATCGAAGACTGCGCTATTATCTCTGCCTGCGTGCTTATCCATCAGTTCTGCAAGGTTGGAGGTTATGGCATTATCCAGGGCGGAACACGCTTCTCTGTGGATGTTCCACCGTTCATCGTCGTTGGCAAGGAACCAGCTCACTATTGCGGAGTTAACCTTATTGGCTTGCGTCGCCGTGGTTTCTCGAACGAGATAATCACAGCTATCCATGATGCTTACCGCACTCTCTACGGTGCTCCAACCCTGAATGAAGGAATTGCAGTTCTCGAAGCAATGGAGAATCGTCCTAAGGAAATTGACATGATCATCAATTTCTGCAAGACGTCAGAGCGCGGTGTGATGAGATAGCCTGTTGTTCGCGACCGAAGTCGCGAGGGTAAAAGCTAAAGGCTTAAGGCTAAAGGCCTTGCCATTCGGATGATAATCCATTTGAAACAAAATAAGAATCCCTGCTAAAACAATGCGTTTTAGCAGGGATTTATTATTTACTTGTTATATATTTAATCCGTCCGGATGGCAGCCTTAAGCCTTTAGCTTTTACCCTTTAGCCTCGAAGCTCTGCTTCGAACCTTATTCAACTTCCTCAAAATCTACATATTCACCTTGGTTTTCCTTGAAAATCTTCTGGTGATTGCCACGATTGCCGCCTGACGACTGTTGCTGTTCGCCACGAGAAGAGCCGCGGTTGCTTGACTGCTGCTGATTATTGCTTGAGCCGCTTTGTCCATAGCCTCCTGCGCGAGACGAATAACCGTTTCGCTGATTGCCGTTGTAGTTGTTGCCTCTAAGCATTCTCCATACAGTGCCAATGATACCACCAACGAAAAGGATTGGAACTATTATGATTAAGAGAAGAATGATGAATATGAAATGAAACATAGCTGTTTTTTCGGTTTAAATTAGTGATTAAGCGCTATACGGATTGGATGTTAAGCGCTATTCCTGTGAGAGATCGTGCACCATCTGACGGTAAACGCGATAGACATGATACCTCGATATATATCCAACTAGCGTGCCATCAGGTGTACAAACAGGCAATTGATGCGCGTGAGTCTCGTCTAATCTTGACATAACCGAGGTCATAGGGTCGTTAACGCCTATTATGGATGCTGGCTGCGACATGAGCTGGCGAACCGTGAAATGATGGTAAAGCTCTGTGCGGAACACGATGTGGCGCAGTTTCATCAGGTCTATTTCGCCAAGAAGATGACCGGCATCGTCAAGCACCGGCAGCACATTGCGCTTTGAACGCGAGAGATATTTCACGAGTTGTCCGAGTTCCACATCAGGCTTCACGCTCTCGTTGTTCTTCTCGATAACATTCTCTATATTCATTAATGTAAGCACGGCCTTGTCGGTGTGGTGCGTAAGGAGCTTGCCTTCGCGGGCAAGACGACCGGCATAGATGGAATGTGGCTCGAAGATGTTTATCGTGAGATAAGACACAATCGCTACGATGATGAGCGGAATGAACATGCTGTAGCCGCCAGTGATGTCAGCGATAAGGAAGATACCCGTCAGCGGAGCGTGCATGACACCAGCCATGACAGCTGCCATTCCGAGCAGTGCGAAGTTCTTTTCCGGCACTTCTATTCCAAGTTCACAGATGTTCCAAACGCGGGCGAAGAGGAATCCGGCAAAGGCTCCGATGAAGAGGGATGGTGCGAAAGTACCACCGCAACCGCCACCGCCGTTCGTTGCCGATGTGGCAAACACCTTCGTAAGCAGAACCATCGTGACATAGATGATGAGCATGTCCGACTTTCCTGCGAAGAAAGATGTGTCGAGAATCTTGTCCCAATCGGCTGTTGTGGTGCCGTTCAGCAGAATGTTTATGCTGTTGTAGCCTTCGCCGTAAAGGGAAGGGAAGAGAATTATCAGTGTAGAAAGAATCAGTGCGCCCAAGAACCATTTCATGTAAAAATGTTCCTTCAGCTTGGAGAAGATGCCTTCCGTGAAAGCCATCATGCGCATGAAATAGAGGCTTACGAGACCGCAGAACACACCGAGAAGTGCGTTTGCAGGAATGCGTCTTACTGTCCAATCGGCATCGAGCGTGAAACTGAACAGCGAATCGCTACCCATGAAGATATATGTGAAGCAGGTAGCAGTAACGCTGGCAATGAGAATCGGCAGCAAAGAAGCCATCGTAAGATCGATCATCAGCACTTCGAGCGTGAACACAAGACCTGCCATCGGAGCCTTGAACACACCAGCAATGGCAGCAGAAGCGCCGCAACCAACGAGCACCATCAGCGTCTTGTTGTCGAGTCCGAAGGCGCGACCGAGGTTACTTCCTATGGCAGAACCCGTGAGAACGATTGGCGCCTCGGCACCGACGGAACCACCGCAACCGATTGTTATGGCGGAAGCCACGACAGACGACCAGCAGTTGTGCGCTTTCAGGAAACTCTTCTTTCTGCTTATGGCATATAGGATTCTCGTGATACCGTGCGAGATATTGTCTCTCACCACGAAGCGAACGAACAACGCCGTGACGAGAATACCAATCGCAGGGTAGAGCATGTAGAGCCAGTTGAAGGTGGTAGGGTCGAAATTATGCGTGAGAAGCTGCTGCACCTGATGGATTATCCAGTGCAACACATAGCCAGCCACTGCCGCAAAGAAGCCTACGAAGAGGCTCAGCAGCATCAGCAATTGGCGCTCAGATATCTTTTCCTTTATTATAGTAATGTTCATTGTTATTCAAATTTCGCTTCGCTCATTTGAGGCTGAAGGCTAAAGGCTAAAAGCTAAAAGCCCCATCCGGATGGAAGCCTTAAGCCTTTACCCTTTAGCCTGTAGCCTCGATAGCGCGAGCTATCGAATAATTTCCACCTGTCCGTCCTGCTTCAGTCGGATGATGCTTGAAGGCTGTGCCTTTGTCTTGTCGCCGCGGCGGAATGAGCAAACATAGTCAACGGCATCGATTATCTCCTGGTCGATATCCTTGAAGATTGCCGCAGAAGGCATTCCGCTGATGTTTGCGCTTGTTGATACGATAGGCTTCTGGAAGCGGTAGCACATCTGCTTTGAAAACTCCTCGCGAGTGACACGGATGCCCACGCTGCCGTCTTCGGCAAGGAGGTTAGGGGCAAGACCCGAAGCACCGTCAAGGATGACGGTTGTAGGCTTTGTGGCAAGTTCCATGATGTCCCAAGCCACATCTGGCACATTGCGCACATAGCGCTGCACGCGAGATTCGCTGTCAACGAGGCAGATGAGCGCCTTTGAGTCCTCACGCTGCTTTATCTTGTAAACCTTCTCAACAGCCTTTGGGTTTGTGGCATCACAACCGATGCCCCATATTGTGTCGGTAGGGTAGAGGATAACTCCGCCTTCGCGAAGCACCTTCACCGCATTTTCTATGTCAATAGTACAATTCATCGTATATTTTCTATAAGCAGAAAAACGCAAGAGTGTTAATTCCCTTGCGTTTCCCTTGGTATTATCTTTTGTTTTTCGTTTTCGTTTTCGTCTTCGTTACTGTGCAACGTCGTCATCCACTACCTTCTCCTGTTTCTTTGCCCAGTCGTAGTAGTCATTGTCGTAACGGTTGTCAGAGAGTTTTGTAAGATGGATGTATCCCATGTCCCAGCCGCTGCGAGCCTGTTGCAGATAACCGCAAAGCTGACCGCGTCTCAGTTCATAATCCGCGATAACAACTTCAGAACCGTCATCGTAGCTCAGGTAAATATTGCCTCTGTCAACGCTCCAGTTGAATCTTGAGTAGTCGTTGCCGTAGTGATACATGTTCTCGTCATATTCGTAGCCGCGGCCATGTCTTGAGAAACCATCCTGATAGAAACGGATATCTACATAGAAAGAACCATTCTTGGAGTCAACTGTACCGCGCCAAGTGCCGTCAAGTTCAAGCGCTATCTGTTGGTCTTCGTCACATGAAGTGAGCGAGAAAGACATTATTGCAATGAGTGCAAGAGTGAAAATTGTGGTTAATTTCTTCATAGTTGTTGCTATATAAATTAATGATTTGGATATTTTCGAGGGCAAAAGTAACACTTTTTTCATCTTTATACAAATAATTACATAAGATTTTTTAACTTTGCAGCAAATTATAAATTTATTTAACAAAACCTAATATAATGGAACACACCAAATGTCTCATTATCGGTAGTGGACCTGCGGGTTACACTGCTGCCATATATGCTTCAAGAGCTAACCTCAAGCCAATAGAATATTGCGGTCTCCAGATGGGAGGTCAGCTTACTCAGACCACAACCGTAGAGAACTTCCCAGGCTATCCTGACGGTGTTGATGCCAACATGATGATGATGGACATCCGCCAGCAGGCGGAGAATTTCGGCGCAGACATACGCGACGGCATCGTTACGAAGGTCGATTTCTCAAAGCGTCCTTACATTATTACTATTGATAATGGCGACCAGATAGAGGCTGAAACCGTAATCATTGCTACCGGTGCTTCCGCAAAATATCTCGGACTTCCTGACGAGGAGCGCTTCAAGGGCATGGGTGTTAGTGCTTGTGCCACTTGCGACGGCTTCTTCTATCGCAAGAAGACTGTTGCTGTCGTAGGCGGTGGCGATACAGCTTGCGAGGACGCTCTATATCTCTCAGGACTTGCCAAGAAGGTATATCTCGTTGTGCGCAAGCCATTCCTCCGCGCGTCAAAGGTTATGCAAGACCGCGTGATGAACACGGAGAACATCGAGGTTCTCTTTGAACATAACACTCTCGGACTCAATGGCGACGGAAAGGTTGGCGTTCAGGGCGCACGACTCGTGAAGCGCAAGGGCGAGGCTGACGAAGAGGAAGTGAACATCGACATCGACGGATTCTTCCTTGCCATCGGTCATAATCCAAACACGGAAATCTTCCGCGAGTGGCTTGATGTTGACAACATGGGCTATTTCAAGACCATCGACGGCACTCCAAAGACAAAGATTCCTGGAGTATATGTTGCAGGCGACTGCGCAGACCCTGTCTATCGCCAAGCCATCGTAGCTGCCGGTTCTGGTTGCAAGGCTGCCCTCGAGGCAGAACGCTTCCTGCTGGAAGACCCCCTCTAAATCTCCCCCACAAGGGGAGACTTTAAAGCATTAGTGATTACAAACCGAAAGAAATAACTAAATTAATAACTAACTCCTCATCCTCAAGAACATATTTTATTCTCCCTCCCATAAGGGGGAGGGTCGGGGTGGGGCTTAAACTAACAAATTATGTCACCCGTACAAACATCTAAAATGACAAACTGGCGTTGGTGGATCTGTGGCCTTCTCTTCGTGGCTACAACAGTTAACTACCTCGACCGTCAGGTACTTTCGCTCACAGCGAAGGAGTTTATCTATCCAGACTTCCACTGGACAGACGAAGACTACGGTAACATTACCGCTTACTTCTCTATTTTCTA
Source organism: Bacteroidaceae bacterium (assembly GCA_024401305.1). GTDB lineage: Bacteria > Bacteroidota > Bacteroidia > Bacteroidales > Bacteroidaceae > Prevotella. Next base: position 23,194 of record JAKSLI010000031.1, read on the forward strand.
CGCAATCTGTATGCTCTTCGCAGGCAAGTTCGTTGACTGGATGGGCACAAAGAAAGGTTACCTCTGGGCAATCGGCGTTTGGAGCTTCGGCGCTTGTATCCACGCAGGAACAGCCGTTGCCACTCAGTATATTCAGGGCTTGGATAGCATCGAGGCTATGCGTGCTCTCGAGAAGGGTTCTTCTGCTGCCATTGCAGTAGCTTCTACAGGCGTTTGGCTCTTCCTCGTTTGCCGTGCCATCCTCGGTCTTGGTGAGGCAGGAAACTTCCCTGCTGCCATCAAGGTAACAGCAGAATACTTCCCAAAGAAGGACCGCGCTTTCGCTACTTCTATCTTCAACGCAGGCGCATCTGTAGGTGCTCTCGCAGCTCCACTCATGATTCCACCATTGGCTAAGGCTTTCGGTTGGGAGATGTCGTTCATCATCATCGGTGTACTCGGCTTCATCTGGATGGGCTTCTATGTAGCATGGTATGAGAAGCCAGAGAAGTCTTCTCATGTCAACGAGGCAGAGCTCATCTACATCAATCAGGATGAAGAAGAGGAAGCTGCTGCTGCAAAGGCTGCTGCTGAGGTAAAGGACGAGAAGCAGATGTCGTTCGCTCAGGCATTCGGCTACAAGCAGACATGGGCATTCATCACAGGTAAGTTCTTCACTGACGGCGTTTGGTGGTTCTTCCTTTTCTGGGCACCAGGTTACTTCCAGGATGTTTACGGTTACAAGGCATCTTCAGGCACAGGCATGATGCTCATCATGACACTCTACGCTATCGTGACATTCCTCTCAATCTATGTTTGTAAGCTCCCAACATACTTCGTAGAGAAGAAGGGCATGAACCCATACGCAGGTCGTATGCTTGCCATGATGCTCATCGCCTTCATGCCACTCGTTTGTCTTGCTGCACAGCCAATGGGTGCTTACTCAGCATGGTGGCCAGCAGTCATCATCGGACTTGTAGGCGCAGGTCACCAGGCATGGTCAGCAAACCTCTTCTCAACTATCGGTGACATGTTCCCTAAGTCAGCTATCGCAACTATCACAGGTATCGGTGGTATGGCAGGTGGTGTAGGTTCATTCCTCATCAACAAGGGCTCTGGTATGCTCTTCACGTACTCAGAGGAGCAGGGCGCTGCATTCCAGTTCCTCGGTTTCGAAGGCAAGCCAGCAGGCTACATGATCGTGTTCTGCATCTGCGCCGTAGCATACCTCCTTGCATGGTGCATCATGAAGGCACTCGTACCAAAGTACAAGCCAATCATTCTCGACTAAGATATATTTATAATATATTAATGTAGGCGGTTATCAGAAATGGTAACCGCCTATTTGCTTATTTCCTCATAAGTAAGGATTGCATTTCTCGCTACGTCATAAAAGAAAATGCAATGGAATTGCAGATTTCCTCAATTTTGTTTTGGAGTTTGAATAAAAATCAATACTTTTGCAGATGATTTATAGACTGTTGTAAAGATATGAGGATATTCAATACAGCGGGAACTTGTCGCCCGAATGAACATTATATGGTGGACATCACCGAACAGGGTGCTGTATGCATTTCTGTATTGATGGCAAAACAATTGACGGATTATACCATTATTGAACGGTCTTGGCGTGGAACAGGTATAGATTACAGGCTTGGATACGAATCTGATCCCCTGATGCAAAGAGTTGCTCGTTTAGAGATTTCCGGTATTAAGACAGAATCTGCCACAAATACAATGTCCGCTAGGTACGAACAAAGAGTCAAGCAAACGGAATTGTCAGATAATACGAATCTTCCAGCCTACATATCAATCATAGAATTTAGTACCCCTAAGTGTTTGTTTAATAAAAGAGAACATATTAATTATGGACGAACTCAGACTCAAGCACAATGAAGCCATGGATCTTGCGCAGATGGCTCAAATAGCAGCTCTGCAAGGCGAAACAGAAAAGTCTGAATCAATGTTTTGTCAGGCTTTCGAGAAAGAGCGTGAAGTTGCTATGACAGCCTATAGCAACCAGCATCCGCAACCTGGTATTTCTATTCTTCTGCAAAGTGCAGCTCATTTAGCCGTTACTTGTAAGCAACCGAGAGAGGCAGAGAAACTTATCGGATTAGCATTGTCTGGTGACGCTCCATTTGAAATCAGACATGACCTTCGATGCCTTCTTTCCTCTTTAGATCTAAAAAATGAAGGGGAATATGAAACGTATGCCATACAACTTCCTGCAGGAGACAAAGGCATCCTGAACGCTCTCGGTGTAATGCTAGATCGTTTGGGGTGTTCCATGAAGAAAATTGCAGTATTGTAATTTAATTCTTCTACTATAAGAATCATAAGATGGGTTATCTCGTATCTTTTTGCTTCAACAAGACAAAGAAATCAGGCTTGATACCACCTGTAGAACTAAATGGTCGCACTCTTATCGAGGCGATAGTGTGATGGGGCTGCTAAGTAACATCATAATATCTTTCAACAGAATATTGGGGGCATGTCAGTACTTTTGACACGCCCCCAAGTAAAAGATAACTCGTTATAATTAGGACAAACAATATGGCAAGCATGCAAGATAGACATATTACACTGCCGAAATGGCTGGATGACTTGTTGTTCAACAAGTTGTCTGCTTCATATTGCCGAAAGAACAAAGATCTTGTTGTTCTTGACTGGGGTCATAAAGATATTCTTGGATATTTAGGAACCTATTTCCCAAGGAGTTTTGCTGAATCCTATTGTATCTTTAGTAAATATCTAAATGATAATAGGCAGAAGTATCTTGACAAAGCAGAATTATCTGTTTTCGATTTCGGATGTGGCACAGGTGGCGAACTTATCGGCTTTATTATCGCAGTATCAGAACAATTACCATCGGTCAGTCATATTGATATAAGAGCCTTGGATGGAAATGTTCATGCGCTACGTATGTTGGAATTTATTCTTGAAAACGTTTCACAACGTCTTGAGATTAGTTTTGATAACCATCTTATGCCTATAGTGATTGATGATTTCTATGACATGGGGATTGTAACTGACATAATTACCCAATCATTTGATTTCGTTATTTCGTTTAAGGCTATCTGTGAATTTGTTACACGACAACAATTTGAAGAACAAAATCCATACGAACATGTGATTAATGTGTTCAGTCCTAAATTGGCTTCAGATGGAATAATCTGTCTGGCAGATGTAACATCATATAGTGAGGTTTCAAATGATTGGTTACCCAAAATGTTAGACAAAGCCTCTAATGCTTGTAACGTTGAAATATTGTGTAGAAATTGCGGATTTAATGAAGAGTATCGTATAACGCATTCACACCATACCAATGATACAAGCAAAATAGCCTGGAGAATTTACAAGATAAACAATTAAATTTTATACGCATATGAAAAAAGACTGGATGATCAAAGAGTCCGAACTTGATGACGACCAGATTAAGGTTCTTATGGAAACCCTTGACAAATCTTGCATCGTAGCAGGATGTGCAGGAAGTGGAAAGTCTGTTTTGGCGTTGATCAAGGCTCAGCGAGTACAAAAAGAGTATGGCAACAACTACAAAGTTATTGTCTTCACTAAAGCTCTTTGCAATTACATGAACTCTGGCAAACAAGAGTTAGGGCTCACTAATGACTTCTACTATCATCAAGAGTGGAAGTATCAGCGAGAAAGAAGAGGTAGGTACATGGTGTACAGTAGAGATGAAAATGGAAATATGATTCCGTATATGCCATCTGCCGATTATATTATTGTAGATGAAATTCAGGATTTTAGCGATGAAGAAATCAAAGAATTCTTGAATGCTACACATAAAAATTTCTTCTTCTTTGGTGATACTGCTCAGTCTATCTATGAAGGTCTTAAAACAACTCTACCAGTCGATAGAATCAGTTCAATCGTACCTCTTAACATGAAAGTTAAGAATTGGGAATTATACAGAAATTATCGTCTTCCTTTGCCTGTAGCAAGAGTAGTGCAGCCTGTAGGTGTCGATCTTCCTCCATTCATAGAAAGTACCTATAAAAGCAAGGAAACAGCAATACCTAGATTCTTGAAATATAATGATGAAGAAACTCAGATAAAGGCTATTCATGATATTATCGTCAAGAATAATATGACTGATGTAGCTATTCTCTTACCAGATAATGATTATGTCAAGAGTGTTTATGATCAGTTGAAGGCTCTGGGCGGCAATTATGAACTTCGATATAATGATAGAGAAAACTTCAGGAATAGCCAAGATAGTCTGAACTTTGGTTCAACTAATCCCAAAGTAATGACTTATCATAGTGCCAAAGGATTACAATTTGAAACAGTATTCCTTCCATACATTGAGAACTTCTCTGGAGACGAATCTGACAGAAAGGCATTGTATGTGGCTATGACTCGTACATACAGAAATCTTTATGTTATGTATTCTTCTATCTTACCATCACCGCTCAATAAGATAGACTCTAGTCTTTACAAGACAACAGAAATTGATGAAATCGAAGACTTGTAATTATGAAATATTATATTCCAACTAGTTCATTGAACTTTAATAATATTCTCTCAACGGAATCAATATCGCCAAAGTCTTTCTATGAAAGAAGGGGATTTGGTTATTCTCGTTGGTTCACTGTTGAAGAGAATTCCATAGAGCATTTGACGATACTCTATGACAAACCACATATGTTTGAACGTCCGCAATCTGACATTGAGGATCATCCAATGCTGATAGAAATTGATGTAGATGATGAGTTCTCCAAACTTGCTGATGGCGTATTCTATACAGAAAAAACTATTTATCTTAATCCTTGGCAGACAAAGTTTATCTTTTTCGCAGAAAAGGACAAAACGACAGCATTGTCACTATCTGATAGCAGCTTAGAGACAAAATTGGTTAGATTGTACCAAAGAAAGATTTATGTTCACCAATTTGAAGGCTCATATCCTATACTCCAGAAAGATAGCATTGTTCCTATTGGCGATATAGATAGTTTGGTAGAAAAGGATTATGTTATCAATAAGATGAAGGGTCTCTTATATGGATATTATATAGGAGCCAACTTGTCATCTACGAAGGAAAATGTCCAGAAACTTGACGCTTTGCGTGAAATTCAAAACATTTTCTCTTCGGTATTGTCTAGTTATGATAAAACTCCATCAAGTGCGCAACGCTCACGATTAAATGAGCTTTTCGACTACCTCGATAGTCAGCAACCTATTTATGCAGACTTGGAAAAAGAAGTAGGTAATAGACTGTTGGTAGATAAAATATTTGCGATATTCAAGCGTCATGGCTATGTGTTTACGTCCATTGACCGAACAAAATTAATTTATGGTCTGCAAGATGATGGCGAAAATAACCAGTCAATTACATGGATTAATCGTGAGATTGCACGTGCCAAGTCTTTAATGGAATCTTCAAAAGTTAAACTGAATCCTGATGATGCAGAGATAATCGTGTCATCGAAGGATAAAGTTACGGCTCCCATAGCAATAGCAGACAACCTTATGTCAAACTTGTTTGTTAGCTGGGTTAATGAAGTTCTTTGCTCTAAATCATTTAATGGAAAGGTTAACTCTATCAAAGAAGGGCTTTCTGATGAGATTACAAAATCGGCAAAGAACGTAATTGGCTCAGATTGGGAAAATAGTCCTGTTAGAACATACCTCAACCAACTTCGCCGTCATGTACGTGGTGAAGAATTTAACCAGTCATGGGATAATGGGGTTTTGTCTTCAATATCGGCAGTTTTGATAAAAGGGGACGAATGGGAGCAACTTCTGAACTTTATGCAGAGCAAAGGCATGTATGATTATCGTATTGCTTTCGCATTGTATGGAGTTCTCAATGGCTTTGCAAATATGACACGTGATTTTACGGATTTGCTCCTTACTACAGAGTCAGGTTATCTATCAAAGGTTTATCGTGAAATGTACGGTCAACTCTTAGAGAAGAGCATTCCTGAGACCACCAGCACATCATCAGCTATTGAGACAAAGAAACCAGAGATTGGAACTGTAGAAGAGGGAATGCGTACAATAGTCCTTAAAAATCCAGAGGAAAAAGCCCTTAAAGAGTGGCAAAACGAGATTAGAGTATTTGCTGCATCTGTAATTAAAAGGGATAAGCAAAAGCTTCTTAATTCACTTGAAGATGCCTTTGCTCAAAATGGTAATAATCAAGACTATTTCGTTTTTATAACGATGCTTGATAACTTCGAAGGCTGGAAACCTGGCAAGAATGGTCCAAGTACAGCATGGACAAGATTGCAGGAGCATTATGTCCCTGACTATAACCAACGTATAGGCAAGCCTGCAAAGAAACAAAGCCAAAGCAAGAAACCAGCACAACAAGAAAAGGGCTTGTTTGATGGCTTTGTAGATGGATTGCAAAATGTTGCTCAAACCGTTATAAACGCATTCACAGGTGACGAAGATAAAACTAATAAGGAAGAACCTAAACAAGAATCTTCCTCTCCTAAAAAAGTAGAACAAGCAGTTTCTCGCGTAGGAAAGTCTATACTTGATGACAAAGCTTGGATATATGAATGCGCTTCTTTGATTTCTGATTCTCGTGCCAATAGGCAATTTATTGAGGATATGGAATGGTTTGTAGGAAATCACAATGATACCTACAATGACAAAAAGAAGGGGATTGTTACGGGGTATTATGCAGGACATGATCGAACTAACGAACGTGTACTTGAAAGAATTAGGGCCTACATGGATAATAAACTTAAGCCTCGTAGTGAAAAAATGCAATGGCTTGCCGACATCTATGTAAATATCCCTATTAATAAAATAATAGATTATATTTCAAAAGTATATGGCGTCTGAAAAAGTTTCAATTCGTACGGACTCTGGAGAAATTGTAGAAGCAACCGCTCCTGTCATTATCTCAGCCTGCCGTTCAACCGACATTCCGCCCTTTTTGCCAAGTGGTTCTTCAACCGCTTGGACAAAGGGTCAGGGAGATTAAGTTTTATCACTTTTGTTATATTTATTTATGATAGTTCACGAATCCATGTTGGATGTAAACCAAGTGAGGTTTATTTGTCGTAAAAGTGAGAAGTATGTTCTTCTTGCCGGTTGCGTAAAAAGTGGCAAAACAATTTGTATGTTACATAAGTGCAAACAATTGTTGGCTAATAATACTCAGGCTGAAATACTCTGGCTTACCCAAAATTCCTTATATAAATCCTTTCTATGTTCTGCTTTCAATGAACTTGGAATAAAATGTATATTGCAAACTATAAATGAGTTTTTTAAAGCCAATACTAGAAGTTATGATTATGTATTTGTTGATGAAGCATCATTCTTAACGGATGAGCAATTAAAGCAGATTGCTAACATTTCATGCCAATCTTTGTTTTTATCCATTACAGAAGGTGATATTAGACCTCCATTTTTTTTCCAGGAAAATGCAAAAGGAGTCGATTCTAATGTAATCTGCAGACTCTTAAAAATAAAGAAACAATCACTTCTTTTCAGTTTTCTAAATAATGGAACAAAAAAACTTCTTTCGGAATTATGCGATAACGAATCTGAAATTTTAGAAAGTATAGTAAATCATTCTCCTTCCCTATGTCAATATAAAGAACTATTGAAGCTAGAGTCTATTGTAGAATTTATAAAAAATCGAATTATTAACAGGGAGGAGAGAAATGTTGCTATTTTGTGCTATTCAAATGATGATGTTGCAAACATTTGTCATGAGTTTAGTCAATCCACATTTAAAGTGGAATCTAAATATAGCAAAAGTGTTGCATGGAAGAATGATATAGATTTCACGTCTTGTTGTCCAAAAGTTATGACCATTCATTCGTGTGTTGGTATTTCTTTTGACAATGTATATGTTATTTTGAATAAAAGACTTTTAGACAATTTTGAAGAACATAGGGATTTGATTGCGTACGCTGTGACGAGAGGTCTTCATGATGTCGTTATTATAAGTGACCTTCCGCTACCTAATGTTATAACAGACAATGCTACACAAATATCAGATGAAGCAGAAATAAATATATAAATATGGACAAAATACAAATCACTAACGATGCTGGCGAGCAGGTAGAAGCAACTGCTCCTGTCATTATCTCTGCCAGTCGTTCAACCGATATTCCTGCTTTTTATGCCAAGTGGTTTTTCAACCGCTTGGCTAAAGGGTATTGCGCTTGGTACAATCCGTTCAACCAGCAGAAGATGTACATTTCGTTCAAGAACTGCAAGGTGGTGGTGTTCTGGACAAAGAATCCAAAACCGATACTACCTTACTTGCATGAGTTAGACGAAAGAGGCATCCATTATTACTTCCAAGTCACTCTTAACGACTATGTTAAGGAAGGATTTGAACCTAATGTTTCTTCCGTAGATGATCGTGTCGAGACATTCAAGAAGTTGTCGGAAATGATTGGCAAGGAAAGAGTAATCTGGCGTTTTGATCCTCTGATTATTACTCCTAACATTACTCCTCGCGACTTGTTGACACGCATTTGGCATGTGGGAAACAAACTGAAAGGTTACACAGACAAGTTGGTTTTCAGTTTTGTTGATGTGAAAGCATATCGAAAGGTTCAAAATAACCTTGTTAAGGAAACCATGCTCTTCACGAAAGAGGACGTTGAAAATGCAGAAGCGAACCATGCTCAACGAATGGAAATAATACAAGGATTACAGAAGATTCGCGAAGCATGGCACAAAGATGGTTGGGACATTGAGATTGCTACTTGTGCAGAAGATATTGACCTTGAATCGTACGGCATTGAGCACAATCGTTGTATAGATGGCGAATTGATGAAACGAATCTTTGCTGATGATGAAGAACTTGTCTATTATCTCCACACTCTCAAATGGCCTGAGCGAAACATGCTCGGAGAACTGCCACCAATCCCGGAGAAGAAACGCAAAGTTAAGGATGCTGGTCAACGCAAGATATGTGGTTGTATGGTGAGCAAGGACATCGGAATGTACAACACCTGCCGCCATTTCTGCGTATATTGTTATGCCAACACTAGCAAGGAGTGTGTGTTGAAGAACAAGGCGAAGCATAATGATGAAAGTGAAAGTATAATTGAGTAAGTTCAAAATTGAGAAATGCATAGGATAAAGAAACTCTTTGTTACCGTTCCTTTTCAAGTTTGTGTGGCATTCTTGATGGGATTAGGGAAATGCTTGGGATTGACTTACAAGCAGATATCTGTGTATTTTAACCTTTACTTTCAGGGATTTTTATTATTGGTGTCTAGTGTGTTACCGTTTGTAGCTTCATTTATTCGTTTATGCCAATATACGACATTTGCAAATGGGATAATGACTTTGGCTTTTCTTGGTTATGGAAGTGTCAATTTGGCAGGTTTTATATGGTTGATGATTCACTATAAAGGTACAACTGAGTATGCTTTTGATAAGTGTGTTGCAGATTTATTAGTCGTAGCAAAATTTTGGCATTGTTCCTACAATATGGTAAATCTGGTAATCTTTATTCTATGGTGGTTATCGTTAGTGGGTATTAATATATTCGTTAGTTTATTGTTGTTTTGAAATGGAACATTGTTGATGTTGTTGTGGCGGGGTTGATATGGAATATCTGAGACGGTTCTGCTATCCGTTTTGAATATGATGATGAACCAGTAGTAAAAGTAATTGATGAGTGTCGTCACATGAGAGCAAGATTTGTGAGCTGCTTTATTGTTGAAAAGTTGAGAATGTTCAAGATATTATGTGGAAAAGTAACTTTGAAGTTGCTTTTCTTGCTAGCTACGGATTTTCTTACTATATTTGCAGCCGATAAAAATATATCTAATGGTAACGAAAGAACAAGTGGAAGCGTTTCTTGAAGAGCTCCATACAAAGATGAAAATCTTCGGGATATTATTTCGTGACGACAGAGATAAGAACAAGAACACTTTACAGGAGTTGGAGATTGTACCTTCCTATCGTAAGGTTGTCGTGGAAAACTTGCGTGTTGAGGATTATGTCCAAGGTCCTGTCGTTGACGAATTAAATCGACATGGCGAGATGTGGGTGTTTGGTAAAGATGTAAAAGGCAGGGAGATTTACATTAAAGTTATGATTGTTGATGCTACAAGTCAGACGATATGCATTTCTTTCCATTTTGCAGAGCATCCATTAGTTTATCCTTTTAAAGAACAGTAACTATGTTGAGTCCATATACAGGTAAGGAAATGAAGTTGGTGTACGAGCCTCGTACATGGAACTTCCGAGGTGAGGATTATGATTATATCCATACCTCGTATAAATGTGAAGATACAGGTGAACTTTTCACTACGTGTGAAAGCGATGATGCAGGCTTCTTGCAAGTGACAAATCAGTATCGTGCTAAGTATGGCATTCCTTTTACGGACGAGATTATTGCCGTACGCAATCGTTATGGAGTTTCTGCTGCTAAGATGTCTGTCATTTTGGGTATTGGTACTAACCAATGGCGACTGTATGAGAGTGGGGAGGTGCCTAGTGTTTCCAATGGTCGTATGATTCGCTCAATAATGAATCCAAAGGTTTTTCTTGATCTTGTGAAATCTACGCGTCTGCAACTTACGGATAAGGAGTATTCAAATATCTCAGAGAAAGTACAAAAGGTGATAGCGCAATCTGCCGATTACCATCTTGATGCGTACGATCGTCGTAGAGTGTTTAGCTCCGTTCGTGGAGTGGATAATGGTTATTCTGCCACATCGCTCCAGAAGCTTAAGGCTATAATGCTGATGGTATTGCAAGAATGTGGGGAAGTGTTTTGCACGAAAATGAATAAACTTCTGTTCTACATTGACTTCTTGTCATACCGGCAACGCGGCTTTGCCATGACCGGCTTGTGTTACCGTGCCATAGATTTCGGTCCTGTTCCAGACAGATGGGATAGGGTTTATAGTGAATTTGACGAGATTCATCAGGAACCACGTCCAATTGGTGAATATGAGGGTAATGTACTTGTTTCAGATGCCATTGCAGACAATTCGCTTTTGTCAGATGGTGACCAGGAGATAATTCTAATCATCTGCAATCGTTTCAAAAGTTGTACGTCAAGTGAGATTTCTGCCATAAGTCACGAAGAGCCTGCTTGGCAGAAGTATCATAAGGATCATGCTAGGATTCCATTTGCAGAGGCCTTTACTCTAAAGGGTGTATAGGTGGGTTCTATTAATCCCCACCGTAAGTTTTAATTGAATTTTGGATTTTTTTTGCGTGCAACTCTCCACCTCTCCGCAAGACCTTTGTAATGGTTTGATCTACAGATGGTTACTTCTGCGGAGAGTTTGCCCAACTCTCCGCAACTTTCCTCCAACTCTCCGCACCAAAAGTAAGCACTTACATGCCTTCAATATGCCTCTTACGCTCCATAACTGTGGCACTTACGCTCCATAACTGTGGCATTTACGTATGAAAAAATGCATTTTTTGAGGTGTTTTAGTCCTGCGGAGAGTTTGCGGAGAGCTGCGGAGAGTTCAGCAAACTCTCCGCATTCGCAACCTCTTGATTATCAGTTGCTACAGAGGGCCTTGCGGAGAGGTGGAGAGTTGCACGCAAAAATCGGAATAGCTGTAACATAGTTGATGTTGTTGCAGCGGTGGGACTGGTCTTCCTCCTCCTGAAAGCGTTCGGGAGGAAGGGATAAACAACATAACTTGTTTATTTCGATTTGTATTTTATATTATTTTTTACATGTGGAGAAGTATAATATATCATACTTTATTTGGAAGTTTCAGTTGTTTTTTATAATTTTGCACCCAAAAGTATAATATATAATACTGTTATGGACTTGGCTGTTACATTGAAAGAACGCCGTCAGGCTCTTGGTATTTCGCAGGTTGACCTTGCGGAAATGGCGGGCATAGGCATTGCTACGGTAAAGAGTATTGAGTGCAGAAAGGCTAATCCTTCGCTTCGGACGGTGGAGGCTCTTGCCGAGGTGCTGGGACTTGAACTGTCTTTGGCAGTTAGAAAAACAGTATAGGTGGGGGCTTAACATTAATCACTAAACACTAAATCATAAATCATACGTCAAAAATCATAAATGTGGTTATGGCAAAACAACTTCTCATATATTCAAACAAGACGTTGGCAGGTACACTCACTCAGTATTCTTCCAACGAATATGAGTTTGTCTATGATGCTGGTTTCTGCAATGGCAAGAATCATTCTATATCCCCCACACTGCCACTTACGCCAGAGTCGTATCGTTCTGACCATTTGTTTCCTTTCTTTGCCAATCTTCTGCCAGAAGGTGCCAACAAGCGCACGATCTGCCGTCATCTACACATAGACGAGAATGATTATTTCTCTCTTTTGGCATCGTTCTCCGGTAAAGACATAATTGGCAATATTTCGATAGAAGCATTATGAAAGAACGTGATATAAGGGTTTGTCCTTCGACATTGGCTGAGGGGCATACTACATATAGTAAGCTGGCACTGCGCAATCTTTTTGATGGTAAGCTTGTGTCGCATCATCTGGACTTCACATGGGAAGATGATGCTGACGAAGGTGTTCTTGCTGAGAATTCACGCAATCTTTCCATATCTGGGGTTCAGGAGAAACTGTCTGCATTGGTAAGTGATGGTGAGCTACGATTGATCAACGCAGGAGAACGAGGCACTCATATATTAAAACCTTCGCCGAGAGAACATTTTCAATATCGTAAGCAGATTCCTGCAAATGAACATCTGACGATGCAGATTGCATCGCAGGTGTATGGTATAAATACAGCGGCAAATGGACTTGCACTTAGCAAGGATGGGCAGTTTGTATATGTGACAAAACGTTTTGATGTTCTTCCCAATGGAGAGAAACTTCAACAGGAGGATTTCTGTTCTTTGGTTGGGCGTACTGAGGAAATCAACGGCATTGACTTCAAATATGAAGGTTCATACGAGGACATTGCTATCTGTATCCGTAAATATATCCCTGCTTGGCCTGTAGCTATGGAGCAGTTCTTTCGTCTTGTAGTGTTCAATTATATTTATGGTAATGGCGATGCACATCTGAAGAATTTCTCCGTCTTGTTTCGTAATGGGGAGTATATGATGGCTCCAGCTTATGACCTCATCAACACCAGGGTTCATATTGATGGTCCTGACTTTGCCTTGAACGAAGGCCTATCGTCAAGACTTGAAAAGAGTGAGACATACGAGCAGACATTACATCCTTGTCGTGCTGACTTTCTCGCCTTTGCACGGCTTATAGGCATGAATGAGCGTCGTGCCAACAAGATTCTTGACCAATTTGATACTGTGCCTGATTCTGTTGATATTCTGATCAACCGTTCTTTTCTATTTGATGATAAGACAAAGAGGCTTTACCGACGTATTGTTGCAGAACGGATGTCTTGGTTTTTACGTACGGATAAAAAAGAGTAAAAAGAGCTTAGTTCTTGACCATCTATGAACATTATCATAACCATTGCAATAATCATCGTCTGTGTTCTGCTGTACGTTTATGTGTTCGGACGTGTGGCGGATGCTGTCCACCGTAAAGCGCTGAAGGTTGAGCTGGAGGCTGACGCGGAGTCATTCTACAGGAATCATCCTGAGGAAAGGGAACTGGACGATGATGCCAAAGATTACATCGAATGGGAACATAAGTTCCATTATGAGCATCGAGGTGTCAAGGTGTTCAACATTCCGTTCGTGCCGGAGAGGAACGAGGTGTTCTACATGGAGAATGTGTATAATGAGGCGGCGAACCTCTTCATCCAGGAGAACATGCAGCTGATACGCGACATGCTTGCCGAGAAGGGGCTGACGTTTGTCTATCTGCCGGAGGTGAGCGTGTCGGAGGATATGGCTCGGGCGATGGTTGGATACATGTCGCCAGAGCGCACCGAGCCTTTCCAAGGTAGGGGAGGAAGGGGGCTGAAGAGCGACTTCCTGCTTGATTATATGGTGACGCCGGAGAATCGTCCGAATGTGACATTCGGCTTCTGCTGGTACAACTCTACGAGATATTTCTTCAGCGACAAGAAGGGTGTGCTGTATTTCGACTACATCAGGTTCGACGGCAACGTGGCGAGGGAGAATCCGCGTGAGTTTCTGGAGGACATTCTTCATGGTCTTGGCAAGAGCAAGGCGTGGCAGGAGGGTGTCTATTGCAAGGTGAAAGGAGAAAGCCACGGCCTTGCTGACGATAATTTCGACGAGGAAACGAGGAATGTACTTCAGGAGATTCAGGAAAAGCTGAATGCTGTGAGACTGAAGGGCATCAGCGAGGCAATCATCGCGGAATATGTGAAGCCTTGTCCGAAGTTGAGCCGAATGACCATAGGCAACGACTTTCGGATTATGCTGAACGATTATGGCGACATGGAGATTACGATGGAGCCTATCGTGAAGGCTGTCTTCTTGCTCTTCTTGCGCCATGAGGAGGGCATCTTCTTCAAGGAACTCTCTGACTATCAGCGGGAACTGGAGATTATCTATCGTG
>JAKSLI010000032.1 GCA_024401305.1 Bacteroidaceae bacterium
CGCGAATCTCTGGGACGGTTCTGCGATCCGTCTCAATGTAGCCAAACGATAAATATCACATATTGAAAGAATGCCTGCGCAAGAGTGATGCGCAGGCATTTCTGTTTATTTGATTTCAATCTTCTCGACGCGTTTGATCCTGATGCGCTGGCGCTTTCTCTTTGGCTGTTCTGGAGTTTGCTCTGGCGATGGTGCAGGTGCTGCAACAGGTTCTGCTTTTACAGGTTCTATCTTTACAATAGGTTCTGCTTTCACTATAGGTTTTTCTGCTGTCTTCTGTGCCTGTTTCGCTGCCGCCTTCTGTGCCTGTCTTTCCGCTTTCTTTGCCAACCTTTCCGCCTCGCGCTTGGCTGCTGCCTCTTCCTGATGCTGGCGCTTGTGTTCCAGATAGACCTCCATCGGTTCTTCGTAATCTGATGTGCGGCAATCTACGATATTGTGGTCTGCAATGAAGCATTTGTCGTATTCCTCTGAATAGAGCAGAAGATACTTGCCATGGCTTTTTGTTCCCTTTACGAGATATTCCTTGCCATTCTCCAACTTGACAACGTTACCACGATGCCAGTTTGTTTCTGTGAATTCTTTTTGTGTCATATTTTGAATTTAAATTATCCTTCGTTGAAAAGAAGAAGCTTATAGATGTTGAGAAGAAGTGTGCTTGGGCTGCCGGAGCAGAGTCTTTTCCTTAGCGTCTTCCCCATTGCCTTGTATGCCAGGTGGAGAAGCCATGAGAGATGCAGGCGGCTGATCTTGTCGCCGAACTGTATGAGAGTAGAGTAATCGGCAAGCAATTCCCTGAAATCCAACTGCGTACGGATGGACTCCTCCGTCTTGCGGATGAAGTCTTCGTTGCTCTCGAATATCTCAAAACTGACGGGATTGTCGATGTGATGGATTGGTATGCCTGCGTCCTTGAGCTGCTTTCCAAGAAGCACATCCTCGTAGCCGTACATCTTGAAGTTCTCGTTGAACGGGATGCGCAGCATGACATCGCGACTTATCATGAAATTCGAGGTGTGGAAATCGCGGTAAGGCTGCTGCCGACGCTGCTCCACGGTGTGCTTGTGCTCGTTCTCCTTCTCATAGACGAAGCGGAGACCCCCTCCGACTCCCCCACAGTGGGAGGGATTGACTTCATAGCCGCCATAGAGGACCAGACCTTCCCCCAGCAGACCTTCCCCCAACCCCTTCCTTTCAGGACGGGGAGGAATTAGCATTGTCTTTTGGGTCTCACCATCCTGCAAAACTATCTTCTCCCCGTCCTGAAAGGAAGGGGCTGGGGGAAGGTCCGTCAAGTACTTCTCCACGAAATCCTTGCGGCGGATGACCATGTCGCTGTCGATGAACAGCAGCCAGTCGCCCTTTGCCTCTTGTGCGAGATAGTTTCGGATGGCAGCACGGCCAGTGTTCTGCTCTCGCCATTCCACGCGGCAACCGTCGAGGGTGTCAATCTGTGAGTTCTCTTCCCTGACGCTTTGGCTTGTGCTGCAATCGTCGGCCACGATAATCTCCCACTCAACGGAAAGCACGGAAAGCTGCTCTCGCAAAGTCCTTACGAGAGAGAAGCATGGGTCGTTGAATGTTGGTATAAGTATGGAGATTGTCATGTTCAGTGAACAAAAATCGCATTTTTTGCACGACAAAATTAATAAATCATTATAAAAAACGCAAAAGTGCCTTGATTTATTTTGTTTTATGGGAACTTAATTTATGATTTGTTAGCGAGAAAAGGGTTGTTTTCCTTGAGAATGGTTAAATTTGCACGATTAATTGTTCGCAGCGAGCTGCGAGGCTAAAGGCTAAAGAGTAATGAGTAATGAGTAAAGACTAATGACAGCCTCTCGGATTTGAGATATAGGACGGGAAGTCATTACTCAACAGTCATTACTCATTACTCAACAGCCTTTACCCTTTAGCCTCAAGTTGAAGCTTGCGAAACTTGAATTCCCTTAATTGTTCAATCCTATTCGCAAACCTAAAAACAACCTTCAATGAGAAAACTTCTACTCCTGTCCATACTCTCCCTGTGCTTCGCAACTGTGAAGGCCCAGCTTGTAATCAATGAGGTTATGCAGTCGAACATCGATTGCATAATGGACGACATCAATGAGTTTCCTGACTCATGGGTGGAACTCTATAATGCTAGCGAATCATTCGTCAACACAGGTTCTTACAGTCTCGGTCTGACAGACAATCCGGAAGAGGCTTACCGACTCCCTAATGTCAGTCTCCCTCCAAAGGCTTTCTTCCTGGTTTATTGCGACAAGGAAGGCTCTGGCATGCACACCGACTTCCGTCTTGAGAGCGGTAAGGGTGGCAACATATACCTCTTCAATGGGGGAAACGTGGCAGACTCATACGTTGAAATGAAGAAAATGCCAGCGCCAAACATTTCGTACGGTCGTGCGGAAGACGGTGGCAAGAAGATGGGTTATATGCTCACTCCAACACCAAACGCTTCAAACAAGGGTGGTGTTGTTGACAACAAGAAGATTCTTGGCGATCCAATATTCAGCGTTAAGGGACAAGTGTTTACATCCGGAAGCAACGTCAGCGTGGAGCTCTCATTGCCAGAGGATGCGCCGGAAGGAACTGTTATCCGCTACACAAGAGACGGCAGCGAACCAACTGAGAAAAGTACTCTCTACGGTGGAGGAAAGATTAGCATTCGCACTAATTCCACTGTAGTTCGCGCAAAGCTCTTCTGCGATGGCTATCTCTCGCCTCGCTCTGTTGCGCAGTCGTACATCTTCCTTGGTCGTGACATGACGATTCCTGTGGTTTCCATGACTACAGACAAGTCGTATTTCTTCGACAACAAGATTGGCATCTATGTGGATGGCACATACAAGTCAGACAAGAAGAACTACGAATATGAGTGGCGCCGACCTGTGAATGTGGAATATTTCGACGCACCAGGCAAGGAAGCTGCCATCAACCAACTCTGCGAAACCCGTATTCAGGGTGGTGCTACGAGGACAAATGCGGTGAAGTCGCTTGCAGTCTATGCCAACAAGCGTTTCGGCGAGAAGCGTCTCGTTTACGAGTTCTTCCCAACAGAGAAGCCTGGAATCAAGGAATTCAAGAGCATCATTCTCCGCAACTCGGGCAATGACTTCAACGATCTCTATTTCCGCGATGCTGCAATCCAGCACAATGCAGCCATGAACTGCGACCTCGACTGGCAGGCTTGGCAGCCTACAGCGTTCTTCCTCAACGGCGAATACTACGGCATGCTCAATATCCGCGAGCGCTCCAACGAGGACAATATCTACTCGAACTATGGCGGTCTTGAGGATATTGACATGATTGAGAACTGGTGGGAACTTAAGCAAGGTACATGGGATAACTATCAGCGTTTCAAGGATTTCTACTCAGCTTCAGCCAATGCCGAGAATACTAACATGGACAACTATGCGGACAAGATGGATATCGATGAGTTCATCAACCTCATGGCTGTGAACACTTTCCATAACAACCTTGACTTCCCTGGCAACAATATAGTGATGTGGCGCCCAACAGCGGAAGGC
Source organism: Bacteroidaceae bacterium (assembly GCA_024401305.1). GTDB lineage: Bacteria > Bacteroidota > Bacteroidia > Bacteroidales > Bacteroidaceae > Prevotella. The sequence goes on from JAKSLI010000032.1 coordinate 3,531, forward strand.
GGCAAGTGGCGTTGGATCATGAAGGATACTGATTTCGGACTCGGTCTCTACGGTCGCAGCGCAGAATACAGATACATTGATTGGCTCTACAATCATGACTATGACAGGGACAATGCTTGGGCTAACGAATACGAGCATACTCGTCTCTTCCGTCGTCTCATGACAGACCAGCGCTTCAAGAACCGATTCATTGACCGCCTCACTGTCTTTATGGGCACATTCCTCAATGGCAATGGTCTCACTCAGGTCATCGATAGCATGAACAATGTGATAAAGACCGAGTATAAGTACCATCATGACAGGCTTAACCCATGGTGGCCTAATCATGACCAATGCCTTAACGATGCAAAGAATTGGGCTGTGAAGCGCACAAACTTCATGTGGACTTATCTCAAGGATTACTTCAAGCTGAACACTGCAAAGACTCTGAACGTAAATACAGAAGACAAGACTGCCCTTCAGGGATTCAAACTTTCCCTCAACGACACTTACGTTAAGCAGGGCTACTACTCAGGCAATTTCTGGGGAGGCCGCGAGGTTAGAGTCTCTGCGGAGAGCATGGACGGCGAAAAGGAAGTTACCAGTTGGCAGGTTAAAACCACTGTCTCTGGCAATACGAATGTCAAAACATACAACGGCAGCTCATGCTCGTTCACAATGCCTACAAATGCTACGAATGTTTCCGTGACACCTGTCATTGGCGCCAGCAGCATAGAAAGCGTTGAGACTACAGCCGACAGTGCACTCTCTTCTCTCTCCGACGGCGTATATACACTTGACGGCAAGAAGGTTGCTGCACCCACAACTCCTGGCATCTATGTCATGAAGAAGGGCAACAGCATCAGGAAGGTTGTGAAGAACTAATGTTCGGTCTTTCGACCGAGGCTAAAAGCTAAAGGCTAAAGGGTAAAGGCTTTCCAAAGCACACTCATGTAGGGCGAAGATTTCCGAGCCGCCTTCTATCCGCAAGGCGCCTTTAGCCTTTACCCTTTAGCCTTAACCCTCAAATTGAGCTTGCGAAATTTGAACTCTTTAGAATTAACTTAATATTAATCCCTAAAAACTTAAACAACAATGCGAGTAATCATTAACAAGAATTACGACGAAATGTCTCGTTGGGCAGCAAATTATGTTGCCAGCAAGATCCTCGAGGCAAATCCAACTCCAGAGAAACCTTTCGTTCTCGGATGTCCTACAGGATCTTCTCCACTCGGTCTCTACAAGCACCTCATCAAGCTTTACGAGGCTGGTGTCATCTCTTTCCAGAATGTCATCACATTCAACATGGACGAATACGTAAACCTCCCAGAAGAACACCCTGAAAGCTATCACTCTTTCATGTGGACAAACTTCTTCTCTCATATCGATATCAAGAAGGAAAACGTGCATATCCTCAATGGTAACGCTCCTGATCTCAAGAAGGAATGCGAAGACTACGAGAAGGCTATCGAGGCTGCTGGCGGTATCGATCTCTTCATGGGTGGTATCGGTCCTGACGGTCACATCGCTTTCAACGAGCCAGGTTCTTCACTTGCTTCTAAGACTCGTGTAAAGACTCTTACTACAAATACTATCCAGGCTAACTGTCGTTTCTTCGACAACAATGTTGACCTCGTTCCAAAGCAGGCTCTCACAGTAGGTGTAGGCACTGTAATGGCAGCTCGCGAGGTACTCATCGTTGTAAACGGTCCTGCGAAGAGTCGCGCTCTCCATCATATTATTGACAATGGCATCAACCACATGTGGACTTGCTCTGCTCTCCAGATGCACCCACACGGAAACATCATCTGCGACGAGGAAGCTTGCGTTGACCTCAAGGTTTCTACTTACCAGTACTTCAAGGACAAGCAGCAGCTTGAAGGCATCGTAGAGGAATATCTCAACAAGTATTAAAGAAAAAGGCGGGAGCCTATAAATCCAAACTTAAACAACTAATGGGCTGGTGCACTGTTCTGGTGCATCAGCTTTTTTTATTTATATAAATGATGTCTAAAATCAATTTTTATCGTGTAAAGTTTATTTGTTTTGTAAAAATATGTTAATTTTGCACTGATTATCTTGGACATTTCTTGAACATCGGATGAGAAACTCTCTCTCGCAGGCATATAACCTTCGTTCGCTATCACTCCTTTTCTTGTTAGCGGTTGTCGCATTCTCACTTGTAGGATGCGGTTCTGGAGGTGCGTCTGTGAATGTCCATGAGCGTCAGGAAATGGACAGCATTGTCGCACAATGTGAGGATTCAACGGCTCTTTTGCAAATCATCAAGAAGTTCCAGAAGGAAAACAATCTTCTCGGACAGGACATTGCCTACCGTGAACTTGGCAGGGTGCTCCGTGAGGATAGCCGTTTTGTTGATGCCATCAGTGCTCACCATAAAGGCATTGCGCTTGCAGAGCAGATTGGCGATACGCTGAACATGGTGCAGCATCTTAACAACATTGGTACAAACTATCGCAGGCTTGGCATTCTTGATGAGGCTTCCACCTACCATTATGAAGCCCTTACTCTATGTGAAAACCAGACCGACACTTCTTTCCAAGCGAAAAAGAATAGGGTGGTAAGCTTGAACGGCATAGGCAACATCCAGCTTACATTAGGCAATCCGGAGGCTGCCGACAGTGCTTTCCGTGCGGCATTGCGTGGTGAGGAGGAACTGGGAAGTCCGCTCGGACAAGCTATAAACTATGCAAATCTTGGCTCTATACTTGAGAGTGAGGGCAAGAAGGATTCGGCAAGGGCGTGCTACGAGAAGTCGCTTGCGCTGAACAAGGAGGCTAATAGCGATGTGGGCATTTCGCTTTGCTATACGCATTTCGGCAGACTTTACGAGGAAGAAAAAGACTGGAACCGTGCGGCTGAAGAGTATGAGAAGGCTTTCCAGGCAATGGCTTCAAGCTCCGACCTTTGGCATAAGCTTGAACCAGGCATGGCATTGGCTAGAGTGAAAGTGAAGAGTGGCAATCTTGATGAGGCAAAGAAGCATCTTGACGAGGCACTTGCTGTTGCAAAAGAGATTGATTCCAGGGAGCATCTTCAGCAGATTTACAAGCTGTATTACCAGATTTACAGCAAGCAAGGCAACAGTCAGTTGGCACTTGCAAATCTCGAGAAATCGGACGAATATCACGATAGCATAAGTGCTGAGAATGTTTCCAACCACATGCAGAATGTGCGTGTGAAGTACGAGAGGGAGCGTCGCCAAAATGAATTTGAACTGATACAGAAGAACTACGAGGCAGAGCATGAGTCCAAAGTGGCGTTCATGCTTTTCTGTGGCGCTATGGCACTCTTGGTAGTGATGGGCTTTATTGTGATGCAATACATGGTGCGAAGCCGTCTTGCAAAGCAGAAGCTGATGCAGAAGATGGAGACTATGCGCACAAACTTCTTCACAAACATCACGCATGAGTTCCGCACACCGCTTACCGTGATACTCGGATTGAGCCGTGAAATAAGCGACGGTTCGGTGAAGGGCAAGGAGGATATAGCTCGCGCTGCCGAGATGATAAACCGTCAGGGCAACGGATTGCTCGATCTTGTGAACCAATTGCTCGACATAAGCAAGTCGAAATCACAGATTGGCAAGCCACATTGGCGCCAAGGAAATATCGTCGGCTACATAAACATGATAGTGGAAGGTGTCCGTCCATTGGCTTCCAGCAAGAACATCGAGATGGTTTATGCGCCACGAGAGAATGAGGTGATGATGGATTTCGTGCCTGATTATGTGACGAAAATTGCACGCAACCTGCTCTCGAATGCGTTGAAATATACACCGAAGAACGGCAGATTGCTCATTGCATCCCATGTTGACAAGGGAGAACTTGTGGTGAGAATGTCGGATAATGGTGTGGGTATTCCAGCGGAAGATCTGCAATACATCTTCGAACCGTTCTATCAGGCTAGCAACAGCAAGACGGAAATCGGAACGGGCGTAGGACTCTCGCTCGTAAAACTGCTTGTGGACGCTATGGACGGCAGCATTACTGTGCATAGTTCTGTGGGAAAGGGAACTGTGTTCACCATTAGTCTGCCTATCACCCGTAAGTCTGGCACTGCACTTATCGATGTTGACGAGAATCCGAAAACTTCCGATTTTGCGACTGTTCTGGAGAAAACTGGTTCTGCCGACAAAGCGGAAGTCAATGCCATTCCTGAGCAAGTCGGCAAGAATGACGATAGCCCTTCGAAGCTGCCTATTGTGCTTATCGTAGAGGACAATCCGGATGTGTCGGCATATATGGTGAGTGTGCTGCAAGGCGAATACGATATTCATACGGCATTCAATGGCAAGGAGGGCTTGGAAAGAGCCTTGAGCATTGTGCCTGACCTTGTTGTCACTGATGTGATGATGCCGGAAATGGACGGTATGGAGATGTGCAAGTGCATTCGCGAGAATGAGATTACGAGTCATGTGCCAGTGATTATCGTTACTGCGCGTGCATCGGAAGAGGACCGTATTGGTGGAATCTCTGTGGGTGCCGATGCTTATCTCTACAAGCCTTTCAATGCGGAGGAACTGCGTGTTCGCGTGGCTCGTCTCATTGAGCAGCGAAATCTTTTGCGCGAGAAGTATCAGCGTGCAGTTAGTGTGAACGAAAAGTCGGCTGACGATACACTGAGCACAAGCGACAAGCAGTTTATTGCGAAGTTTACCGACTATGTATATGCAGCAATAAGAAAGGGCGACAGCACCGAAGTTGATGCCATCGCCCAGCACTTATGCATGTCCTCTCGCCAACTTACCCGCAAGATTCAGATGCTTACCGGCGAGAATGTTGTTTCCTTGATTGTGAAGATAAGAATAAAGAAGGCAAAGCAACTCATGGAACAAGACAAGAACATGCCTCTCTCCGAAGTCGCCCTAAAGAGCGGTTTCTCCGACGCCGCATATTTCAGCCGCACCTTCAAGCAGCAGGAAGGCATCACCCCAACGCAGTATAAGAGAGGGATGTAATACATTAATAATATAATGTACGGATTGTAAATCGTCATCAAAACATCTGTTATTGTGCATTAAAACTGTCAATAATCTTGAGTTTGCATTATTGCGAGTTTGATTTTTGGTGGTTTATTTTGTGTGTAGTAATATTATTGCTAATTTTGTGCCAAATTATATACCTACATCTATGAAGATACTCATCACTGGAGCAACGGGTTTTATTGGTAGTTTTATTTGTGAAGAGGCTGTGAAGCGCGGCTTCGAGACATACGCTGCCATAAGGAAGACCAGCTCGTTAAAGTATATTTCCGACGAACGCATCAATAAGATTGAACTCAACTTGTCGAGCAAGGAGCAGCTTGTTGCGGCTCTCAAGGAGCATGAGTTTGACTATGTGGTGCATGCTGCCGGTGCTACGAAATGCCTGGACAAGAACGACTTCTTCCGCATCAACACGGAGGGTACGAAGAATCTCATACAGGCGGTTCGTGAGACGCAGCCGCAGTTGAAGCGTTTCGTGTTCATCAGCAGTCTGAGCGTCTTTGGTGCAATAAAGGAAAACCAACCATACGAGCCTATCACTGAGCAAGATATGCCGCAGCCAAACACTGCCTACGGACAGAGCAAACTGAAGGCGGAAGAGTATCTCCGCAGTCAGGAAGGTTTCCCTTACGTGATACTCCGTCCGACGGGTGTCTATGGACCTCGCGAGAAGGACTACTACATGATGTTCGACTCAATCAAGAAGCATGTGGATTTCGCTGCCGGCTACAAGCCACAGGTCATCACTTTCGTCTATGTGAGCGATGTCGTGCAGGCTGTGTTCCTCGCTATGGAGAAGGATTGCGTGGGCAGGGCATACTTCCTTTCCGACGGTCAGAACTACTCTTCTACCGACTTCTCCGACCTTATCATCAAGGAACTTGGCGTGAAAGGAGTGCTGAGAGTAAAGGCACCGCTGTGCATACTGAAGCTTGTCACCACATGTGGCGAATATTTCGGTCGTTTGACAAAGCAGATGACCGCCCTCAACAAGGACAAATACAACATACTGAGCCAGCGAAACTGGATGTGCGACATCACTCCAGCGCAGCAGGAACTAGGATATAAGCCGCAGGTTCTATTGCCGGAAGGCGTGAAGAGAACGGCGGAACAATGACCGACCCCCTCCGACTCCCCCCAAGGGGGAGAGCTTTTAAATATGCTTTGGTAATATGGGGGCAATTATAAGTAACCGGATAAAGAAACATTTTATTTATTTAATATACAAAATATCATCCCGCAAAGGTAATCTCCATTTCTCCCCCTTGGGGGGAGTTAGAGGGGGTCATGGGCTATAATTATGGAAGAAAAAAACTCCTTCGTCAGAGAGGTTGCCGAGAAGAAGTATGAGCATGGCTTCACAACCGATGTTTATACCGAAATCATCGACAAGGGTCTGAACGAAGATATCATACGAATAATATCAGCAAAGAAGAATGAACCCGACTGGATGCTCGAGTTCCGACTGAAGGCGTTCCGCTATTGGCAGACGCTGGAGCAGCCGGAATGGGGACATCTGCAGATGCCTGAGATTGACTATCAGGCTATTTCCTACTACGCAGATCCGCTTGCGCAGAAGAAGGACGGACCGAAGTCTGTTGAAGACATCGACCCTGAGCTGATGAAGACCTTCGACAAGCTGGGCATTCCTCTCGAGGAGCGCCTGGCACTTTCGGGCGTTGCCGTGGATGCCATCATGGACTCCGTGTCGGTAAAGACCACATTCAAGGAGAAGCTTGCTGAGAAGGGCATCATCTTCTGCTCTATCGGCGAGGCTATCCAGAACCATCCAGAGCTCGTTAAGGAGTATCTAGGCTCTGTTGTGCCATACAAGGACAACTTCTTTGCGGCACTGAACTCAGCGGTGTTCTCCGACGGTTCGTTCGTGTATATCCCGAAAGGCGTTCGCTCGCCAATGGAACTCTCGTCTTATTTCCGCATAAACGCAGCGAATACGGGTCAGTTTGAGCGCACACTTATCATTGCTGACGACGGTGCGTATGTGTCTTATCTTGAGGGATGTACGGCTCCTATGCGCGACGAAAACCAGCTCCACGCAGCCATCGTTGAGATCGTTGTCAAGGAGAAGGCAGAGGTAAAATATTCCACTGTGCAGAACTGGTATCCAGGCGATGAGAACGGAAAGGGCGGTGTGCTGAACCTTGTGACGAAGCGTGGCGACTGTCGCGGCGAGGGAAGCAAGCTCTCATGGACACAGGTGGAGACAGGTTCCGCCATCACTTGGAAGTATCCTTCATGTATTCTCCGTGGCGACAATTCGGTGGCAGAGTTCTATTCGGTTGCCGTAACAAACAATTACCAGCAGGCAGACACAGGTACGAAGATGCTGCATATAGGCAAGAACACCAAGAGCACGATTATCTCGAAGGGTATTTCTGCCGGTCATTCGCAGAACTCATACCGCGGTCTTGTGCGTGCGGCGACAACGGCTGAAGGTGCTCGCAACTATTCTTCGTGCGATTCACTGCTTCTTGGCGACCAATGCGGTGCGCATACATTCCCATATATGGACATCCACAACGATACTGCCGTTGTGGAGCATGAGGCAACGACCAGCAAGATCTCCGAAGCGCAGTTGTTCTATTGCCAGCAGCGCGGCATACCGATGGAGCAAGCCGTAGGACTCATCGTGAACGGTTATGCGAAGGAAGTGCTCAACAAGCTCCCTATGGAGTTCGCAGTGGAGGCGCAGAAGCTGCTGAGTGTAAGTCTTGAAGGAACGGTAGGATAGGGCCTTTAAGTAACAAGTAATAAGTATTAAGTAATAAGTAATAAGTATGATTACTTTTATGGGATGAGTGCGCAACCCGTAATTATATGTACAAACTATTAATTTCCAACGATATACACGACTTCAACCTCCAAGAGGCATTGGATGAAATCTCGGCTTCTAGAAGGGAGAAGGCGTTGAAGTTCAAACATGAGCAAGGGCAGCGTGAGTGTGTCCTTGCTTATTTGCTATTGAAGCGTGCCCTGAAGGAGGTTTATGGCATTGACGAGAACCCTGAACTCATTGAGCAGGAGGGCGGTAAACCGATGCTGAAGGACCATCCCGAGATACACTTCAACCTCAGCCATTGCAAGTCGGCTGTGGCATGTGTCATTGGCGATGAACCGGTAGGCGTGGATATAGAAAGAATAAAAAACTACAACGCCCAACTTGCCCGCCACACGATGAACGACAAAGAGTTGCAAGAGATTAAAGCCAGCACTGACGAAGCTCGTGCCTTCATCCGCCTATGGACAAAGAAGGAAGCCCTTTTGAAGCTTACAGGTGAAGGTATTCGCAGCGATTTGAAGACTGTCTTGAATCGCGAAAACGTGCGTTTTGACGTGACAGAAGGGGATGATTACGTGTGTACGGTGGGAAAATTTATACAATAAAAAGGTTTTGTGCATTTTTATTTTGTTTTTTCACTCACTTATTCGTAATTTTGCAGCCCATGACCGTATTATTTATGACATTTACGATGATGTGGTTGAGGTGTTAGTACTTGAGATAGAAGGACATTATAAGGACAAGTAAAACTATTAATATGTTTTTTGACAGTAAGGAAACAAAGTTTTGGAAATGGTTTTCAAAACATTCCCAGGAACTTCTGGATAATAAGACCGGGAAAGGTGAGGTTGTTGATAAGATGTACGAGCAGTTACAGAAAGTCAACAATGGACTTGTCTATGAGTTTTCTGTCAATAACGAGGATGGTTCAAGGAAGGATTTTGTCATCAGTGCGGATTGCAATCCGGAGCTTATCCCTGTTGTGGAGAAGCTATATGATGCAAGACCAAATTTGCCTGGATGGAACATTCAGAAATACCGTTCCAGAATGGAAAGTTTTGACATACAGGTTGGTGATGCTTTCATAGATAGCGAAACGGCAAGATTCTGTTTAGTTGAGGACGAAGATAATCCTGGTATGGTTGATGTGTTGCTTTTCATTGATGATTATTCCGATGAAAACATTGAACAACAGGACATTGCGGCTTCTGTCTTTGTCAGTGCTGCTTTAGGAGAATATGATGTGATGAAGTATGTGGATCTCATAGAAGCGTTAGGAAGAGAGAGTGCTTTCCATGAACAATCACAGCCCATAAGCGAACTTGCCGGAAGCTTTGATGAATGGAAAACGAAACATAGTTGACAAAATAGTATCAGTGGGAGAGACTGCAATGTTGCAGCGGAAAAACACCAATGAAATTGAATTTTTCTGCAACATTGTCTATTTTAGTGTTATCTGGAACTAAGTCTGTAATTTTGCAAATGAAATTTACGGATTTTCGATGAACTATGGCACGGTTATTGCATGTATGATGTATGACCGTGGGGAGTAAGTTCAAAAAAATCCAAAAAAAGTTGTTTACAATTTGGAATAAGCAGTATTAACTTGTATAATGCAAGTGTAAGATTGATTTGTTCGATTACATGAGAAGTTTGTTTAACCTTAAAAAACAATTAAAGGCAAAATGAGAAATATTAAGATTACAGAATCAGTTACGTCAAGAGACGAAGAGAGTGTAGTGCGCTATATGAACGAGATACGCAAGTACATGCCTATGGACGCGCAGGAGGAAGAGGAGTTGGCTTACAAGATGAGGGCAGGCGACAAGAAGGCTTTTCAGGAGTTTGTGAACCGTAATCTCCGTTTCGTCATCAGTATCAGCAAGAAGTATCAGCATCTTGGCTTGCCACTTGCCGACTTGATTGCTGAGGGAAACATGGGACTTGTTCGCGCTGTGGAGAGATTTGACCCGACGCTTGGATTCAAGTTCTCTTCATTCTCGGTGCACTATATCCGACAGGCCATCCTGGATGCCATCACCAACAACTCGGATACTGTCCGTCTGCCAAACAACCGACGCCGTGAGTTGAACAAGGTTCATAACATCATTGCCGATTTCGAGAAGGAGCATGGCTATCGCCCTTCTGATGAGGAGGTGGCTCGCTTGGCAGGTATTTCAATGGAAAAGTTGGCATTCTATGGGAATGTGGGCAGAAAGACCACCTCGCTTGATGCGCCTATCAACGATACGGAAGACTACTGCATGATGGACAAGATGTGTGCAGATAGTGGCGCTGCTGATGAGAATGCCGACAAGGAGTCGATGCGTTCAGATCTTCTTCTGGTGCTTGCCACGCTTCCTGAACGAGAGTACCAGATCCTTTCCATGAACTTCGGATTGGAAGGAAACTACATGTATTCTCTTGGAGAGATTGCCACTCGCATGGGCATATCGCAAGAAAGAGCCCGACAGCTCAAGGAGCGAGGTTTGAAGCAGCTGAAAGAGAACAAGAAGGCGGTGGCTTTGCTCATGAAATATGTGGCATGACACTAGGCTGACGCTTTGTAACAGAGGGTGTTTTGTGACAAAAAGACTTAAAAAACTTGAAAAAGACTTGGTTTTCAGCCGAAAATCAGGTCTTTTTTCGTTCTTTAGCCTAAAAAATAGTAACTTTGCGCCCAAATATATTTAAAGTAACAAGTAATAAGTAACAAGTAATAAGTATGATTAGTTTTGGTGACTGATGTCTTCGGTGGACTTTAAGTTAAGCAATTGCAATCCCTGTCCTACATATTTCATTGCACTACAATCTCACAAAAGGTAATCATACTTATTACTTACTACTTATTACCTATTACTTCAAAAAACAAGAACAAAAACAAAAATACCCAAATACTATGTCATCATTTGTAGAAGATAAAATCGTGATGGACGGTCTCACATACGACGATGTCCTCCTTATCCCTGCGTATTCAGAAGTGCTTCCACGCACTGTCGAGTTGTCAACAAAGTTCTCTCGCAACATTGACTTGAACATTCCGTTCGTTACAGCGGCAATGGACACTGTTACAGAGTCTTCCATGGCAATAGCTATCGCTCGTGAAGGCGGTATCGGTGTTATCCACAAGAACATGTCCATTGAGGAGCAGGCACGCCAGGTGTCTATCGTAAAGCGTGCCGAGAATGGTATGATCTACGACCCAGTGACTATCCGCCGCGGCAAGACTGTAGGCGATGCTCTCGCAATGATGGCAGAGTACCACATCGGTGGTATTCCTGTTGTTGACGATGAAGGCCATCTCGTAGGTATTGTAACAAACCGTGACCTCCGCTTTGAGCAGCATCAGGATCGTCTTATCGACGAAGTGATGACATCAGAGAACCTCGTTACCACTCACCAGAAGATCGACCTCTCTGCAGCAGCTCAGATTCTTCTCGAGAACAAGATCGAGAAGCTCCCTGTTGTTGACAGTGAGAACAAGCTCATCGGTCTTATCACATACAAGGACATCACTAAGGCTGCCGATAAGCCAATGGCTTGCAAGGACGCTAAGGGTCGTCTCCGCGTAGCTGCCGGCGTAGGTGTTACTGTTGACACTCTCGACCGTATGCAGGCACTCGTAAACGCACATGCAGACGCTATCGTTATCGATACTGCCCATGGCCACTCAGCTTCTGTTATCGAGAAGCTCCGTGAGGCTAAGGCTTCATTCCCAAATGTTGACATCGTAGTTGGTAATGTTGCTACTGGCGCTGCTGCAAAGATGCTCGTTGAGAACGGCGCAGACTGTATCAAGGTAGGTATCGGTCCTGGTTCTATCTGTACAACTCGTGTCGTTGCCGGTGTTGGTGTACCACAGCTCTCTGCAGTCTATGACGTAGCTTCTGCCCTCAAGGGTACAGGCGTTCCATTGATTGCTGACGGTGGTCTCCGCTACTCAGGTGATGTTGTCAAGGCTCTCGCTGCCGGTGGTTGCTCAGTAATGATCGGTTCACTCGTAGCAGGTACAGAGGAGTCTCCTGGCGACACTATCATCTTCAACGGTCGTAAGTTCAAGTCATACCGTGGTATGGGTTCTCTCGAGGCTATGGAGAACGGTTCTAAGGACCGCTACTTCCAGTCAGGAACAAAGGATGTGAAGAAGCTCGTGCCAGAGGGTATCGCTGGTCGTGTACCTTACAAGGGAACTCTCCAGGAGGTTATCTACCAGCTCGTTGGTGGTCTTCGTTCAGGTATGGGCTATTGCGGTGCAGGCAGCATCGAGGCTCTCCACGACGCCAAGTTCGTTCGCATCACAAACGCTGGTGTTCTTGAGTCACACCCACACGATATCTCAATCACATCAGAAGCACCTAACTACTCTCGTCAAGCTAATTAATGGTTCGCTCTGACGAGCGAGGCTAAAGGGTAAAAGCTAAAGGCTAAAGGCTTTCATCCGCGGGTAAATGTAGGGCGAAATTTACTGAGCCGTTTTCAAACCGCAGGCCGCCTTTACCCTTTAGCCTTTACCCTTTACCCTCAAGTTTCGCACGAAACTTGAATAACAAGAAAAATATGAAAAAAACTCTATTATCTCTTATCTTCGCTCTCAGCGCTATTTGCGGTTTTGCGCAGGATGATCCTACCGTTATGGTCATCAACGGTCAGGTTATTCCACGCTCTGAGTTTGAATACAGCTACAGAAAGAACAATTCCGAAGGCGTTATCGACAAGAAGACGGTGAAGGAATATGTTGACCTTTTCATAAACTACAAGCTCAAGGTCCAGGCTGCTTACGATGCAAAGCTCGACACTCTCACTTCTTTCAAGAATGAGTTTGCTGACTATCGCAACCAGCTCGTACTTCCAACAATGATCACTGACGACGATGTTGAGAAGGAAGCGCAGGAAATCTACAAGAACACTGCTGAGCGAATCGGTCCGGACGGTCTTATAAAGTGCTCACACATCCTTCTTCTCGTTGATGCTGATGCCAACGCAGCAAAGAAGGCTGCCGTAAAGGCTCGCATTGACTCTATCCATAGCGCCATCATCAAAGGTGCTGATTTTGAGGAGCTTGCGAAGAAAGTTTCTGAGGATCCAGGTACTGCAAAGCTTGGTGGAAAGATGGATTCGTGGGTACAGCATGGCCAGTTTGTTCGCGAATTCGATGAGGCTGCCTTCAAGCTCCAGAAGGGTGAACTCTCTCAGCCAGTGCAGACTCAGTTCGGTTGGCACATCATCAGAATGGACGACCGCAAGCAGTTTGACCCATACGACTCTCTCCGCACAGACATCTACCGCTTCATCGAGGCTCGTCAGCTTCGTGACCAGATAGCAAAGAAGGCTGTTGAAGAGCGTGCTGCAAAGCAGGGCGTTGACCTCAACACACTCACTGCAGCTCAGGCTATCGAGCTTTCAAAGAATAGTCTTGATACAAAGTATCTCCTCATGGAATACCATGACGGTCTCCTTCTCTATGAAATGTCAACTCGTGAGGTATGGGGCAAGGCAGACAAGGACGAGAAGGCCCTTGCAGATTATTTCAAGAAGAATAAGAAGCAATATACTTGGGACACACCTCGCTTCAAGGGTATCGCTTACCACACAAAGACAAAGTCTGACCTCAAGGCAGTGAAGAAGGTCGTTAAGAAGCTGAAGTTCGACCAGTGGGGCGACAAGCTCAAGGAGACTTTCAACGCAGATTCAGTAATTCGCGTGCGTGCTGAGAAGGGCGTGTTCAGCGTTGGCGACAATGCTCTCGTTGACTCTCTCATCTTCAAGAGCGGCAAGGCAGCGAAGGTTGTCAAGGGCTATCCTTACAAGGATGTCTGCGGTACTGTACTCAAGGCACCTGAAACATACGAGGACGTGAAGTCGCAGGTCATCTCTGACTATCAGGAATACCTTGAGAAGCAGTGGGTTGCAGCCCTCCGCAAGAAGTATGCTGTGAAGGTGTACGACGAAGAAATTGATAAGATAAAGGATTAGAGTTCGCAGCCAAGTTTGGCTGCGAGGCTAAAGGCTAAAAGCTAAAGGCTAAAGGCCAATAACAATAATGAAGAAAATACTTTTAATACTCCCTCTCTTTGCACTCGTGATAGGCTCGTTCGCGTTCAGCGGCAAGCCTTTTATGGGCGTTCTTGACAGTACTCCTGCCGACACAGCCAAGCCAAAGTTGCCTACAAGCGTTGACGACTCCATCGTGGATCGCAGCATCATTGACGAAGTGATCTGGGTGGTTGGCGATGAGGCTATCCTGAAATCAGAGGTTGAGGCCACACGTGCACAGGCGGAAGTGGAAGGCTATCAGTGGGATGGCGACCCGGAATATCGCATCCCTGAGCATATTGCCATCCAGAAACTCTTCCTCACTCAGGCTGCCATCGACTCTGTAGATGTTACGGAAGCTGAGATTGCCCGTGGCGTGGAGCAGCAGATAAACTACTGGATACAGATGGTGGGCAGCCAGGAAAAGCTTGAGGAATACAAGAAGCAGAGCGTAGCTCAGATGCGAAAGGAGATGCACGACGACTTCAAGAACAAGCAACTTGAGGAGCGTGAGCGCGAGAAACTCGTTGAAGACATCAAGGTTACTCCTTCCGATGTGCGCAAATACTTCGAGAAAATCACGAACCAAGACAGCATTCCTGATGTACCAACAACCGTTGAAGTGCAGATAATCACTCGCCAGCCTCGTATCCAGCCAGAAGAAATCACTCGTGTAAAGGATAAGCTTCGCGAATATACTGACCGCGTAACGAATGGCGAAACATCGTTTGCCGTGCTCGCCCGCCTCTACTCAGAGGACCCTGGTACAGCTCGTAATGGTGGTGAACTTGACTATAGCGGTCGTGGTATGCTCGACCCTGCGTTTGCATCCGTAGCATTCAACCTCACAGACCCTAAGAAGATTTCGAAGATTGTCGAGTCGGAATTTGGCTATCACATCATCCAGCTCGTTGACAAGCGAGGCGATAAGATAAAGTGCCGCCACATTCTTCTCAAGCCGAAGGTTGATGCCGTAGCGCTTGATTCTGCGAAGATCATGCTCGATTCGCTCGCTAATGATATTCGCGCCGGCAAGTTTACTTTCGATGAGGCTGCTTCATATCTTTCAGACGACAAGGACACAAAGAGTGCTTACGGCTTGATGTCAACACAGACTGCCGACGGACGCACATCTCGTTTCCGCATGCGTGACCTTCCAACAGAGGTTGCTGCTGCCGTGGAACGCCTTGAAGTAGGTGAGATTTCGCCAGCTTTCCAAATGATAAACTCACGCGGAAAGACTGTCCTTGCTTGCGTAAAGCTTAAGTCGCGCACACCAGCCCATAAGGCAAACATGCGTGAAGACTATCAGGTTTTGCAGGATGTTGTGCTGGCAGACATGAAGGAAAAGTTCCTTGACGACTGGATAAAACAGAAAATAAAGACCACATACGTGCGCCTGAACGATAAATATAAGAAGGGCGACTATAAGTATGAAGGTTGGGTAAGATAGCAATAACTATGCCGTTTCGTTTCATGCGAGACGGCATTTTTGTTTACTACCTAACCTCGAGCATCAGATGCTTGGCCGCATTTATTGAAATTACCTTAACCCTAACCAAAATGAATAAACATCTTTTATTATCGGCATCAATGGCAAGTATGCTGTTGTTGAGCGGTTGTAGTCAAGACAAAGACTTTGATCTTGACAGTATTGACACTACTATCGGTGTGAATCTCAACGATTTGGACATCCCACAAAGCTCCACTTCAAAGATTAAGTTGAAGGAAATCCTCGAGCTTGAAGGTTCAAGTACCATCATTCTCGACGAAAAAAGCAATTATCTTTTCAAGCAGGACGCTGAGAAGATAGACCCAGTACACCCATTCATTGACGCGTTTACCGTAGCAGAAAGGCAGAAGAAAGGCTTTGATGTTGCGCTCGAGATACCTGATTTTACTGGTTATGGCGCCAAAAAGAGAGCCGCTTCAACGAACACTATCAGTGGCAGTGGCTTGCTGCAGACTTTCAATTATTCGGCAACGCTTCCTGATGGCGTGAACGATGTTGAGACGGTCAATGCGACAGCTTCCCTTGAATTGCACATCATCTTCCCGGAAGGACTTAGTGCCGTTGTGCCACAGGCAGACAAACTAAGCCTTATACTGCCGGATTTCATCAAGTTCTCCAACGTGAAGTCCACTTGCAGCAGCTATGTCCAGAAGGGTGGAACATTCACTTTCACAAATGTTCCTACCAATCAAGACCTCATCTTCTCAGCCGATGCATCGCAGCTTGTGTGCAATATGCCAGCTACTGAGATAGGCGCCATCACGCGCAACGGTAAGGAAATGTCTATGGACGGCAATATCTTCATGGAGTTTGAAGACGCAGACCCAGTCCTTGCCAATGTTGCAAAACTCAAGAGCAATGTGCTGAAGTCAACATTCTCAATGGGCGATTTCATCATTACTGGCGGTTCCGGACATTTCTCTCCTGAGATTGAGCCGATGACAGGTTCCATCACGATAAACAATATTCCTGACTTCCTCCAGAACGAGGATGTAGTGCTCGACCTTGACGATGTAAGACTCTTCGTTTCCGTTGACAACGACATGGATCTTGGCGGTTTCGTTGATGGTAAGTTGATTTCAAGAAAGGGCAACCAGACTACAGCTACAGTTGTTGTTCCACAGTTCAATGTAAACGCAAATGGCAAGACAGACATCTGCATCTGCAGCAAGGCTAATGACGAACTGAAGCGCAAATACACTTGCGTAGAGGTGCCAACGCTCTCACAACTTATACAGACCATCCCTGACGAGATAGAATTCATCGTCAATGCAAAGGCTGACGACACCAAGCTTGCCACATTCCAGCTTGGCCATGAATACACATTGTCTGCATCGGCTGGTGTGGAAGCAATGATTTCCTTTGGCGAGAACGCACGCATTGTCTATCATAATGATTTCGATGGATGGAACGCAGACCTTGAGGACATGGAACTCAAGCAGGGCACTCAGGTTACAATTATCTCGGATGTGGAGAGCACTGTTCCGCTCAACCTCTTGCTAAAGGCAGCGCTCATCGACAAGAACGGCAACGAGATAACAGATGTTCCTATCGACACCAAGGAAGTTCTTGTGGTTGCTTCAGTTGATGGCAAGACACCTTCAAAGGCAGAAATCAAGATCCAGGCTACCGACAACGCATCTAACCTCATGTCTCGTCTCGACGGATTGCGCATGATTATGACAGGCTCTTCAAAGGTAGAGGGTGGTCAGACCGTTACAGGTGTGCCTCTTAATGGCGAAACGCAGTATCTGGAGTTCAAGAATATCCGCATAAATGTTAACGGACAAATCATTTATGACGCAAACTAAAAGGAAAAAACTATGAAAAAACATATTCTCTCAGCAGCGATACTCTCCCTTTTTGCTGCATCATCATTCGCGCAGAATCTCAACACTGCATACTATACCGACGGCTATCTCTATCGCCACGATATGAACCCAGCCCTTGGCAATGACTCTACGACATACATCTCCATCCCTGCCCTCGGCAACATCAATGTCAATGTGCAAGGCAATTTCGGTCTGGAGAGCATACTTCACAAGAACCCTCGTTACGGTAAGGGATCAAACAAGAAGCTCACTACCTTCATGAATCCGTATCTTACTGACGAAGAGGCTCTTGGCGATTTCAACAAAGGTGCCAACAAACTTAACACGGAAGTTAAGGTTTCAGTGCTTTCCATTGGTTTCAAGGGCTTTGGAGGCTACAACACATTGGAGTTCAACGCTCGTGCACAGGCAGGCTTCACCGCTCCTTACGAATTGTTTGAGTTTGCTCGTAACATAGGCAACCAGTCGTATAACATCGGAGAACTCAGTGCCAATGTGCAGTCGTTTGGTGAGGTAGCCCTTGGTCATTCCCACAAGATTGGCGATAATGTCACTGTCGGTGTCAAGGCAAAGCTGCTTCTTGGTGTTGAAGACATGACTCTTGGCATGAAAAACATTAAGGCAGACCTCTCATCCGACAACAAGTGGACTATCTCTGGCGATGCCATCCTTGATGCTTCAATGAAGGGTCTCACATACGAAACTGAGGTCAAGGAATACGAGAACAGACCTGGCACATACAAGGAAATCTCCGATTTTGATGTTGATGGCGCCGGAATAGGCGGTATGGGCTTCGCAGTAGATCTCGGTGTTGACTGGAAAATCAACCAGGATTGGCGCGTTAGTGCTGCCATTCTCGACCTCGGTTCAATCAGTTGGAAGAACAATATGCAGGCATACAACCCGGTGAAGAGCTTCTCTTTCAGCGGTTTCCATGACATTGCCACTGACGACGAACACCCAAACAGCATCAACAAGCAGGGACAGGACTATGGCGACCAGATTACAGACTTCCTGAACCTCACTGAGAATGGCGACAAGGGAAGTCGTTCTACTGGTATCGGAACAACACTCAATGCCGGTGTGGAATACACACTTCCTGCATACAGAAAGCTCTCTTTCAGTGTTCTCGGCACAGCTCGCATGCGCGGTTCATACGGTTGGAGCGAAGCACGCCTTGCAGCAAACTGGGCTCCTGCAAAATGGTTCTCTGCAGGTCTTAGCGCAGCAGCAGGCACATTCGGCACATCAGCAGGCTGGATAGTGAATCTCCATCCAAAGGGCATCAACCTCTTCGTTGGCATGGACAGCTTCCTCGGCAAGGTCAGCAAGGAGTTCATTCCGCTCAATTCAAAGGCGAATCTCAACATGGGTTTGAACATCGAGTTCTAACCAACCTTATAACCTTAAAAGGAGTTTTGCTCCGGTGTAAGCAGGTCAGAAATGGCCTGCTTACTTATTTATACTCACTATTATAGGCATTTTTCCCCCTTTTCTTTTGGTTATTCGGCAAATCTTAGTAATTTTGCATGAAATTGCGTGATTGCGCCGCTAAGAATCTGTGATTACGCCACCAATAATTTGAAGAAACTACTCTGCATATTACTATCGCTTTTTGCCGTTAGCATGCTTGCTTTCTCGCAGAAACAGAAGAAGCAGTCGAGGCCAATAACCGACGACCGCATCTACCTTGAGCATGCCGATAATCTCTCCTACGACCAATACGGACCGCAGGCGGGATTACAGGTGGTGCGTGGTAATGTGAAGTTCCTTCACAAAGGTTCCGTGCTTACTTGCGACAGTGCCTATTTCAACCAGCAGGCGGAGCGATTCCAGGCGTTCGGACATGTCTTCATGCAACAGGGCGACACGCTCACTCTCAAGGCAGACTATGCCGATTACGACGGTGGAGTAGGGCGCGAGATGCTCCATGCGAGCAAGAATATTGAGCTTGTCCACAAGAAGAAAGGACGCACAGTGCTCACTACCGACAGTCTTGTCTATGACCGTCTCTACGACTTCGCCTACTATCTCAACAACGGAAAGATTACCGACAATGGCACGGAGCTCACTTCCGAGTGGGGCGAATACCATCTCGACACGCAGCAAGCCACCTTCGTCTATACCGTTCGCGTCAAGGGAAAGGATTTTGACCTTGCCACGGACACGCTGATGTACGACGGCAATACATCCATGGCTCACAGTCTTGGCCCTGCTACCGTACATTCCGACGATATGACCATCACCACGAAAGACCTCTACTTCAACACCAATACCAACTGGGCGCACATGCTCGGACCGTCGAAAGTTGTGGGAAAGGATATGGTTATCGACACTGAGGACGGCGAATATAACACAAAGACTGAGGACGCCAAGTTCCATGGACCAACGACAATAGTAAACAAAGGAACAACCATCACTACCACTCAGGGTGAGTACAACACGAAGACGGAATTTACCAAGCTTACGAGTCGCTCAACAGTAGTCAATGCCGACCGCACGATTATTGCCGACACGCTCTACAGCGACGACAAGACCGGCTATCAGGAAGGCTTCGGAAATGTGGAGTATTACGACAAGAAGAACAAGAACGAACTCTACTGCGGCATCTTCAAATATAATAAGAAGGAAGGTCATGGCTATGCTACGTCACGCCCTACCGACAAGAATTTTGACCGACTTCCGTTCATGAAGGACTATTCGCAGCCGGACACTGCGTATGTCCATGCCGACAGCATCCGCTTCGAGACATTCTTTATTGACACGGACTCCATGTGGCGACAGGTGCATGCCTATCCTCACGCGCGTATGTATAGAAAAGATGTGCAGGCAATAGCCGATTCCATTGCCGGCAACACTCGCGACTCAGTGCTCATTCTCTATCGCGGCCCTATCATTTGGCATGGCTCGCAGCAGCTTGTGGGCGATGAGATACACGCCTTCATGAAGGACTCTACCATTGAGCGTGCGCATGTCATAGGCAATGCAATGTCCATAGAGAAGCTGCAGTTGTCGGCTGAGGAATTGAACAATAGTCAGGCGAAGGACCGCTATAACCAGATCTCTTCAAAGGAGATGTGGGCATATTTCGAGAACAAGAAGATGAAGCGCTCTGAAGCCATCTCGAATGTCTTGACAGACTATTACGCAATGGACGACAAGGACTCTTCCTTCATTGGCATGGTATATTGCGAAACCGACACCATGCGAATGTACATGAACGACGGCAAGCTCGACAAGATATGGACTGCCGGCAACAAGGGCACCATGTGGCCTATGAACCAGATTCCTGCAGGTCGCGACCGTTTGCCAAACTTTGCGTGGTATGAAGACATCCGCCCTATCGACAAGGACGACCTCTTCATCTGGAAACCTAAGAAGAAAAAGTAACAAAATGCGAAAACATATCCATATCCTACTATGCTGTCTGCTCCCGAGTTTCGTTTGGGGGCAGACAGCATTGCGTTTTACGCCAACCTACTCCAAGCCGATGGTGGAGGCTCGTGGAGAGAGTGCCATGAAGGGACACGACGAGAATCCCAACCGCTATGCCAGTAGCTACTGGGATTATGTTGGCGGTCTCGTGGCAAAGTCGCTCCTGAAGTATTATCAGCAGTACAAGGATGATGCTGACTATGCCCAAAGTGCTGAGAAGGCGTATGCGTTGGCGAAGGGCTATGCCGACAAGAGCGTAGGCATGAATGCCAGCAATCCGATAGAGAACGGCTTTGTCTATGGCTCCATTGATGCCATTGCTTCGTCGAAGATTCTCATCGACCTCCATGAAAGGGAGAAGGACGCAAAGGGTAATTCCAGATACAAGACGGCTGCCGAGTGGGTTACAAACTATGTGCTTACCGACTATCCGAAGATCACTCAGGAGCTTGGCAAGGGTGGTTTCTATCACAAGAAGGGCTATCCGAACCAGATGTGGCTCGACGGACTCTATATGGGCGCTGCTTATCTTGCGGAATATCTCCATGCCTTCAAGCCTGCAAATGCTGCTGAGGTGTGGAAAACAATAGCCTATCAGTTCACTACCATCCACGCCCACACATGGGATGCCGAGAAGCGCCTGAACTATCATGCGTGGGCTGCTGCCATCGACGACAATGCTTTCTGGGCTAAGGAACAGTGGAATGATGACCATACTGAGAAGACTACGCTCAGCACCAAGGAAGGTCATTCGCAAGAGTTCTGGGGAAGAGGCATGGGATGGTATTTCGCGGCACTCGTCGATGTGCTTGAGTTCATGCCGGAAGGCAATGACCGAGAGGCTCTGATGGGCATTCTTGATGATGTGGCAAGCGGACTGAAGGCGCGTCAGGACAAGACTCATGGCGTGTGGTGCCAGCTGTTGCAATATCCTGTAGGCAAGGAGTTTGTGAAGGGCAGGTATGAGTCGAGCAAGGCTGCTGGCAGCAATGTCTCAACGGATACCAAGAAGAACTATTTTGAGGCATCTGCTTCGTGCATGTTCACCTATGCTTACCTGAAGGCATGTCGCCTCGGACTGCTCGATAAGGCGGAGTATGAATCTGTGGCACGAAAAGCTTTCGAGGGCATTCAGGAGGTGTTCGTCAAGGTAGGTTCCGACGGAAAACCTTCACTCGGCAGCATCTGTCGCTCGGCTGGTCTTGGAGCTAGCGGCAACAAGTATCGCGATGGCACTCCGCAATACTACCTCTGGGGTAAGGATGCCACGGAGATAGCCACGAACGAAGGCAAGGGCATCGGTCCTTACATCATGGCATGCCTTGAATACGAGAGGCTCACAGAAGAGTCAACGGCTGTTCAAAACATCAGCAATTCAGCACCCCGATATATTAGCAATCCCATCTTCAACCTCAAGGGCGAAAGCGTCGCTGCGGATTATAAAGGGGTAGTTATCTCAAAAGGCAAAAAGATTTTAAGGTAGAACTCTTGCCAATTAGGAATAAAAAGTATAAATTTGCACCGAAAAATTAGCTTTGCACCTTGTGGATTGCTTTCTGGCCATTTGCCATTAACAATCCCCCAAGTCGCCGAGTTCGGCGACGCCCCCTAAACCCTAAAACCAAAAACTAAAAACCAATATGAAACTCTGGGAAAAGGACTATACTATCAACAATGAGATAGAGCGATTCACCGTTGGTCGCGACCGTGAGATGGACCTCTATCTGGCGAAATATGATGTGCTTGGTTCTATGGCACACATCACCATGCTTGAGAGCATCAACCTCATCGAGAAGGAAGAGCTGCCACAGCTCCTCGCTGCACTCAAGGAAATCTACGAACAGGCTGACAAGGGCGACTTCGTCATCGAGGACGACATCGAGGATGTTCACTCACAGGTGGAGCTCATGCTTACCCGCAAGCTTGGCGATATGGGCAAGAAGATCCATTCAGGACGCTCACGCAACGACCAGGTTCTCGTCGATCTCAAACTCTTTACTCGTGCAAAGCTTCAGGAGATTGCTGAGGAAACGAAGCAGCTCTTTGACGAACTCATAAAGAAGAGCAACCAGTATAAGAATGTCCTCATGCCTGGCTATACGCATCTTCAGGTGGCTATGCCAAGCAGTTTCGGACTCTGGTTCGGTGCATACGCTGAGAGCCTCACCGACGATATGCTCTTCCTTCAGGCTGCTTACAAGATGACTAACCGCAATCCGCTCGGTTCTGCTGCCGGCTATGGCTCGTCGTTCCCACTCAATCGCCAGATGACTACCGACCTTCTCGGCTTCGACTCGATGGACTACAATGTGGTCTATGCGCAGATGGGACGCGGAAAGATGGAGCGCAACGTGGCGTTTGCAATGGCTTCAATAGCAGGAACAGTGGCAAAGATGGCGTTCGATGCCTGCATGTTCAACTCGCAGAACTTCTCTTTCGTGAAGCTTCCTAAGGAGTGTACCACAGGTTCGTCTATCATGCCTCACAAGAAGAACCCTGATGTCTTCGAACTTATCCGTGCGAAGTGCAATAAGATTCAGGCTCTTCCACAGCAAATCATGCTCATCATGAACAACCTTCCTTGCGGCTATTTCCGTGACCTTCAGATCATTAAGGAAGTGTTCCTGCCAGCATTCGAGGAACTTGCCGACTGTCTCCAGATGGCTGCTTACATCATCAACAAGATAGAAGTGAACGAGAATATCCTTGACAACCCAATCTATGCACCGATGTTCTCAGTAGAGGAAGTGAACCGTCTCGCACAGGAAGGCATGCCATTCCGCGACGCTTACAAGAAGGTCGGCTTGGACATCGAGCATGGCAACTTCACTCCGAACATGGATATCCACCACACTCACGAAGGCTCTATCGGCAACCTCTGCAACGACAAGATAGAAGCCCTCATGAACCAGACCCTCGAAGGCTTCAACTTCCAGCGCGTAAAGGCTGCAGAAGAAAAACTCCTTTCGCTCTAAACCCGCATTAGGATATTAGTGTCCATCACTGATAAAAGGAAAAATCTGACAAAATAGTATCACTCCCCTCCCGCCTTTTTCTTGGTAGGAGGGGATTTTTGTAACTCTCTGATAATGTGTATGTTAGAGAGGCGCGAAAAAACTCAGCTAGTTTTGCATAATATCTCTATGAGTTTTTGGTAAAAAGTCTATGAGTTTTTGATCATTTCCCGCAGACTTTTTATCCGTAACCCATAGAGTTACGAAAAACACCCCTTCGTCTGACAAAATAGTATCAGTGAAAAGTTTCAGGAGTTTCAGAGGGTTTATGAAACCTTTGCCCCACCTCTTACGGTTTCTCTCCTATCGTCACAACTTTGTTGTCTGTGCCGTAGCCACACCAGTAGCCGTAAGCTCCCACCATGTTTGTTCGAATATTCTTTGTGTATGGCAGCATGTAGTTTCTTCCAAACGACTGGATGTCGCCGTAGTCACGCCAGAAGTTGTAGGCAGATTCGTCTATAGAGCAGAGTCTTACGCTCACGGTGTCGTCTTTCTTGTAGAAAAGGTTAAAGTCTTCCATGTCTTGTATTGTGTGACCGGGATAGACCTCAACATCAACCTGCTTTCCGAGAATCTCGTCGGAGAGTACGCTGAGGTATGTGGAAAAGAACTGTCGGCAGTTTGGGGTAGGAGATGAGAACACCTTATAATAATTGCCCTTAGGCTCAGGATCATCAAAAGAGAGCGTGAGTGTGTATTGGTCGTCCGTGCCTTCCACCTTGTTTTGCTTTATGCTTTTTATTGGTACTATTTCTGGAATGGTTGTTGTGGCGGTGGCAACGAAATCTTCGTATTCCACCTTCAGGGTGTATGTCTTGCCCACCTCGCCTACCATCTCCGTAGTACGGTAGATGTATGGTGGTATGATGCTTTTGTCTGCAAAGCCAGAGAGAATGACCTCTCGTTCGCCATCGCTTACCGTAATCTTTGCCCAACGAATCAGGCAGTCAGCCACTTCATCTATGCTTTTTCGTTCTTCTGAAACAGGAATTGTTTTGGTAACAATGACGTGCGGAAAGCCACCACTTTCTATCCATCCTTCAACGACGAGCTGAGGCTCTTCGCGAATGATGTAGTCAGCGTCACATGCTGAAAGCAGGAGTGACGAAAGGAAAAGTGAGAAGAGAAATAGTTTATGGTTCAAGGTTCGTGGGGGATTAGAATTTGCAGTAGTAGCTTACGGATGGGAGAATACGTGTCAGGAAAGATACAGGATGATAATAGTAATTGTCATGATGTACCTTAACGTAGTAGAGGATACTGTTTTGTGAGTATGTAAGGTTATAAACAGAGAAGTTTATACCCGACTCTTTTTTACTGTATGATTTCAATTTATAGTTCAGGGAAAGGTCTATGCGCGAATATGGTGTGAGTCTGTTGGCGTTATGTTCTCCGTATGCAGCAGTGATGTTTCCGTTCAGAATCTGGAAGTTGCGCGGTGCGGTAAATGGCGTTCCTGTGGCGAAGATGCCCGTCATGCCAATGCTCCATCTCTTGCCCAGCTTCTGCGTGCCTACGAAATTCAATTCATGAATACGCTCGTGGTTTGACGGATACCATTCCTCTGGGCTAATGTCTGGAAACTGTCGCTGCGAACGTCCGTACGAATAGCTGAGCCATCCGGTGAGTTTTCCTGACAGCTTGTTGACTGTTACGTTGATGCCGTAGTTGCGCCCTTTGCCATGATGCAGCATGTCGTGAACATCATACGCAGAATTGATGAAGTCATAGAATGTACCGAAGTATTCCTGTTGATGCTGCAGCCATTTGTAGTACAGTTCCAGACTCACATTAAATCTGCCTTTAAAGAGTTTTACGTTCGAAATGAGATACACGCTCTGCTGCCTTTGCACGGGAATGTCGTCAGTAGCAGTTGACATCCAGAATGTTGTAGGAAGTCCGAGGGAGTTTATTCCGCTTTGCAGCAGATACTGATGGCGTGAGCTGAAGCCTATGCGATTGGTCCACTGTGGCATTGTTGACCAAGTGAGTGAAGCCGTTGGGTCGAGGGCGAAGGTTGTCTTGCCATCTACTCTGTAAGTTGAAGCGTGCAGACCGGGATTGAATGAGAATCTCTTAAAGAACGTGAAATCATAGTCGCAGAAAAGGGATGCTTCCAGAGATTTCTTGTTGCTGGCAGAAGGTGTGATTGCCGAGTCGAAATAACCACCATCGGCCTTTGGTGCCTGAGGCTTTATGGTATGATGAATAATATCCAGTCCTAAATGAGCCTTTCGCCATGAAACATCGCTCTTGAATCCCAAATCGCCAATGCTGGAAGGCAATACAACGTTGAATGAACTCAGGGTAAGGTGGTAGCGGTTATGATAATATGTATAGTAGATTGTATTCTTTATCTTTGCTTGCTCGCCATTATGTTTCCAGTGAGCGGCTACAAGACTGTTTCCCCACTTGCCGGTAAGGTCTGCTCCATAGTCACCCATGCCCACTTTGCCCTGATCATTGCCGAGATAAGCATCAAGAAGAAAACTGTTTTGCTTGTTCGGCTTATAGATGTATGTTAGGTTTGCATCGTAAAAAGAATAGTTCAGCGTACTGCCCTCCATCTTCAGCCATTGGGAGTAGAGCAGATTGAGATACGAAGCTCTCACAGAGACATTCAGCTGCTGATTGTCGCTGATGGGATGTCGTAGTGTACCTTGCGACGAAATGAGACCAACGGAAAACTCTCCGTCGGTTTTCTCCTGCACGTCGTCATGCAGATTCATCGTAAGATAACCGCCCAGACGATTGGCATATGACGCATCCTTTGCCGATGACTGCATCTGCAAACTTTTATAGTGAGAGGCGTTGAATACTGAGAATAGACCCACAAGATGGGTGACGTTGTATAGCGGCACACCGTCTATGGTCACGAGATTGTGGCCGTTATCACATCCCTGAATGTAGAGTCCGCCGTCGTATTCGTTGTTCGTTTGAACAGCTGGCAGCAATTGGGTGTAGTGCAGAGGGTCGGCATTGCCAAGGATTTTCGGCAATTCGTTCATCATGCTCATGTTCCACACTGCCGTGCCGTCGGAAGAGTTCCGTAATGACGAAGAATTTTTGTAACCTTTAATTACGACAGAGTCGAGCGACATGCTGCGCATATCGCCCGACTCATCGGTTTGGGCAGTTGCACACATTGATGTTGCAACTGCCGTTATAAACGTTAAAATTTTCTTCGTAAATGACATTATCAATCTACGAGTTTCTCAAATTCATTGATAATCTTATCCACCTCATCCATAAGACTCTTGAAAGTCTTTTCGTCGAAATACTCTTCGAAAGAGTATGAGGTGCCATCAGTGAACTCAATCATTGGTACAATCTCGTAGTATGTATGGTATGAACCACCCCAATAATCCTTGTCAGCATCTTTGCCAAAGATGATTGATGCCTGCTTTGTTGAGTTGTTATTGTAAAGTCCAAGGTCGATGTAGCTGTTTGCATTTTTAAGCCAACGGTCGAAAGTTGTCTCATTTTCATCATTATCTTCAGCTTCTTCCAAGGCATCTGCAAGGCTCTTTATGTCATTTATATTACCCTTTACATTGAGCTTGTCAAGTATGCAGACATTAAGGCTTGTTACGTTGCCGTTGCTTATCTCGCCTTTGCTCAAAGAGCTGTTGCCCTCTACAGTAACAGTAGCTACGTTAGTTTTGCCCTTCTTAACGTTTGCCTTTACAATAGTCTTTCCGCCTGGGTTATATTCTGAGTTGCTTGTAACCTCAAAGTCCTTAACCTTTGAACTAAGCGTGTAAGACGCCTTTGAAGCCTGTGATGGTTCTCCATCTGTAATGGTGAGGCTATTGATTGTAAGGTTCACCTCAGCAACGGTTTCGTTTGCCTTAGTCAACTTCGCCTTTACAGTCTTAGGAATCTCCATCTTTGTAGTAGTGAT
Source organism: Bacteroidaceae bacterium (assembly GCA_024401305.1). Lineage (GTDB taxonomy): Bacteria > Bacteroidota > Bacteroidia > Bacteroidales > Bacteroidaceae > Prevotella. The sequence goes on from JAKSLI010000032.1 coordinate 31,052, forward strand.
GTATTCATTATAGTGACCGTCTGAATAATGGTAGTCCCATTCTTCGTCAAGAGTTACGGTACCGAGGTTGCCTGAGTGCGACACGCTGAGCACCCACTGCTTGTTGTCGCTTGCAGTGTAAGAAATGTTAAGGTCGCCTGTTGAGCTAGTGCGCTTCATTGACTTATTCTTGAAAGAACCAACGAACGAGCCCTTGATGTTTGCGAGTTTGATGAGGTCAATCTCATCGTATCCTTTTTCAGTAGTCTCGATGAAATCTTCAAATACGTCGTCTCCTTCAATGTCATCAAGTTCGTTAGCCATGTCAGCAATATCTTGGAAGTCAGAGGCACGGAAGAGCTTGGCAAGCTCCTGTCCGACGCTTTCAATATACTGCTTTTCCTTTGCAGGATCAACTTTACCAGAAGGAACCACTACAGTACCGCCACCTTCTTCACCGCCAGAACCAGGTACATCATCATCGTCTCCACCACAGGCTACGAAAGTGAAACACATACAGAGCATTGTAGAAAATGCCAAAAGATACTTTTTCATAATTTTAATGGGTTGTTATTTTTTGGATTGTTTTTGTATTTTCATTGCTAATATTATGCAAAGGTAAATGTTTTCACGCAATTAGCAAAGGAAAATAGGGATTTTTTTATTTCAGGAGCACCTTTTTGCCATCAATAATGTTTATGCCCTTATGAGGTGCTGTAAGGCGTTGACCATGGATGTTATATATTTCGGATGAGGCAGCACCTGCAATAGGAGTCGCAATTCCGTCTGTTTCAATAGGAACGATAGTGCCAAACCAGCTCCAAGGGAATGTTGTCTTATATGCTTCGAGAGCTACAGCAGGAACATGGAGTGTAGCAAAACCTATTGGAGTACCATATTCAAAGGCACCACCATGCGTTACAGGAACGACTGGTGCATAACAGTATAAGTCCTTCAAATTCGAGCAATAGTTGTAAGCCCCCCGACCTACGCTCGTCACCGTACTTGGAATAGAATGTGTTGTAAGGCTTTTGCAACCAGAGAACACCCCATCGCTGATAATAGTCACTGAACTCGGAATATTGATGGAAACTAGGTTCTCACAAGACCCAAATGCACTACCACCAATATGTGTCACAGATTCGGGAATGAAAACCTTAGTAAGGCTTTTGCATCCGAAAAATGCCCAATCGTCAATTCGTGTCACAGACCCTGGAATACTAACTGAGCTAAGGCTGATACAGCCAAAGAATGCAGACTCGCCTATACTTGTGACAGATGCTGGAATTTCAATCTTTGCAAGTTTTGGGCATTCTGCGAAAAAACGATATCCAATGTTCTCTAAGGAGTTACTTAGAGTGACAGACTGCAGTACATCACATAAGGAAAAGGCATAGTCTCCGATTCTCTTCACAGAGTTTGGAATGGTGATAGACTGCAATTTGTCACAATCACGAAAGGCCCATTCACCAATAGTCTCCACAGAATTTCCTAAATCTATTGACAATAGTTCACCACAGAATTCAAAAGCCTGATTGTCGATTCTCTTAACAGAATTAGGAATCTTAATAGAAGTAATGCCGCAGCCATAAAAGGCAGCTTTATCGATGTAGGTCACCGTGTTTGGGATGCTGACAGAATGTATTTGACCACGCCATCCGAAAGCTGTATCACCTATGCCAGTGACAGTAAAACTGTGTTTATCGTGAGTAACGGACTCTGGTATAGCAATTGAATTGACATCCAGCCATTCAGGAACCCAACTAAGCTCACATGTGCCAGTTCCTGTTACCTTATACCCTATGTCATTAACAACAAAAGTCTCAAAATCATAAGCGCTTGCAGAAAGCGTCATCCCCCAAGCTGCGAGGGTGAGAAATAGCTTCAAAATAATCTTCTTCATAATAAAAAATTTGGGCGGAACTGTTCAGAACACTTTCCGCATCACGGGTTCCGCCAAGAACCTTACACAAAGAAAAGCACGAACAGCTCACGCCCATACAGGACGTGAACATTCATCGCTTGCTCTCTTGTGTTGAATTTGGCGGATTCGTGATGTCGAGAAACAAGGACAAAGTCCAAGTATATATTATGTCTTGCCCCTACATCACAGCCTTGCTGCTTCTGGAGCGGAGAATATCAGTTACTAATCAGTTTCGCGAGTGTTATTAAAATGTTTTATTGTGTTAATATTATATTCTATTATTCTTCTCTACAACGAGTTGATTTCCTCTAATGTAAGTCCTGTAGCTTTTGAGATAGTTTCGTATGGCACACCGAGCGATTTAAGGTTACGAGCATTGGAAAGTTTCTCTTTCTGTATGCCGATAGCTTCGCCTTTCATCTGTGCTGACCAAAGAGTACTTTCGGCATTACTCAGATTATCCATTGCACGACGGTATTCGCGGTATTCGCTGTCGCTGAGGTTTGATTCCCTGAGCTTTATACGTGCTTCTTGCAAACCTGGCGCTGTGGCAGTCTCTGGTATCTTACCACTTTTGAGGAAACTTATCCATTCATCAAGTGGGGTCTTGGCTACTTCATCAAACTTGTCAACGCGTAGCAGGAAGTATTCAGGGAATATGTCGGCAGGTGTCTCGCACGAGAATACTTCTTTCTGTCTCTGTGTGAGGCCAAGAATCTCATCTGGATTATGCAGACTGCGGAACTCCGTCCGTCCACGATATACATAATCTGTTCCTTCGCCGAGGGAGAAGTACACAATGTTGACAGAGTAGAGTTTCTTTACTTCCTTGTAGGCATCGCCTTCCTTTAGATACTCTGAGATGGTTTTCGATGTTCCGTATGCCATGCGCTGGAAGTAGTCCAGCTGATGGTCGTTCTGTATCTCAAAGATTATGAGTTCTCCGTCTTCATCTTCGGCTAAGAGGTCAACGCGGTTGAACTTGTCGTTTTCCGTTTCCTTGTTGCTTTCGCTCTCCAACAGATGCTTAATGGTTATCTTTCTGTCAAGAAGGCACGTGAGAAGTCCCTCCACAACAACGTAGTCTGCCTTGTTGCGGAGTAGGCGCTTGATTGCCCAGTCAAATCGTACGAGATCTGTTATTGCCATAGTTCACATTCTTTTAGTTCTGCAAAATAAGACCCTATAATTCTTTGCAAAAGTATATGTTTTCAAACAAATATCCAAAGAAAAACAGGAAAAAACTCAGATATTTGAGATAAAAACCTTACTTTTGCGCAAAAATACAGACTCTCTTACCTATGATTATTGCTGAGGAGAGTACAGGGGACAGGTGGATGTACCGCTTCAAGGAAACTGTATAAGTCTTTGATTCTTTCAGTCAAAATCCTTTTTCTTGTGATTGAGAATTCCTCAGAACCTTTCTCTGCGGGAACGTTGTTGAACACCCAAAATCGGTTGTAAGAAACTTTGTTTTTGACATTTTGCAAGTTTTTTTGAACATTTTTGCAAACATTTCTTGCCTAAAACACAAGAAAATCAGAAAAAGATATAGTTACCTTATTATTTATATGTATATTTGCACCACAAAATAGAAACCCTTATACACCCTTAATTCCAATATTATACTAAACCAAATGAAACGCCTTTTTCTGTCGTTGATTGTTACTGCAATCACATTACTTTCTGCCACACAGACTCTCATGGCTGGCAACTACAAGAGCTTCAAAGTTTCCATCTACACTCGTGCCTAGGCAAAGATAACCGACCTCCTCACTGGTGAGGTCCTCAATGCCGTAGCCCCTGTAATCCCAGACAACCCTTGGGCACGTCGCAACATGAGCACTGATGTAAGCTTCAAAATGACGCTTCCACCACACTCATATCGCGCATTCAAGTATTAATTGGAAAGTAGGAGTATATAATGGCCAACAAAAAAGGTCGAAGGGACTTACCCTTCGACCTTTTTATCATAGTGGGTGTATGTTCTACTTCTGTATATACTTGCGTCCGTTCTTGATTACGATACCCTTGTAGTTCTTGTCAACCTGAACGCCGCGGAGGTCGTAAGTTGGAGCATCAGAGTTGCCGTCGATAGTAATGCCGTCGATAGCCGTTGGAGCTGTACCTGCCTTGATGACTACCTTAGAACAGATGGTATTGCCAGAGAGGTAAGCACCTTGTCCGGTATTGAATACGGCATCGGTAGGTTCGCTGACGTAGCTGTCGAAGAGGGCAATGTTATCAATCCATCTGAATGCGCCACCGTAAGAACATTCGGAAGTGACATTGGCGTTCTCGATGTTGAGCGTGCAGTAGTTGTTTCCCTCCTTGCGTGCATTTCACTCGTTTTAGGAACTGTTTGTCAAAGGTTTAACCTTAATCTTTAAATTACGGATTGTAACACGAACGATATGGAAAAGGAAAAATCGAAAGAGAAAGGTGTGTTTTTGTTTTTAATTCGTAAACAAAACAAACTAAGAGTACTTTTTTTGTAAGTATAAACACAAGATAAACAACAATTTATAGTAATTTTGCAGCATGTAAGCTTAGGCAACCAAAAATTATCAAAAGACTTAACACAAAAACTATAACAAAATGGCTTACATTAACTTAAAAGAACTCGTTGACAGTCGTGATGCTGTCAACAAATGGATGGAACGCTTCGGTGTGCGCTTCGGTGTATATAAGCATGGGGTGTTCAACGAACAGCTGTTTCCATTCGATTCCATTCCGCGAGTAATACCGAAGAAATCTTGGGATTATCTGGAGAAAGGATTGAAGCAAAGGGTGCGTGCTTTGAACATGTTCCTTTGGGACATTTATCACGAAAAGCAAATCATCAAGGATGGTGTAGTTCCTGAAGAGTTTGTCTATTCAAGCAAGGGCTACATGCCTGAGTGTGAAGGTGTTGACCCTGTTGGAAAGATTTACGCGCATATCGCCGGCATCGACCTCGTAGAGGGTAAGGATGGCGAATGGTATGTGCTGGAAGACAATCTCCGCATTCCGAGCGGTGCAAGTTATCCGATGATAGCTCGCAAGATTTGCCGTAAGGTTTCGCCAACGACTTTCGCCTACAACACCGTTGAGGACAACCGCGACTACAGTCAGCTTCTTCGCGAGATGATGGACGACATGAAAGCGCCTATCGCAGCAGAGGACAAGGACGAGGTGATGATGTCCGTTATCCTTACACCTGGCAGATACAACTCCGCTTTCTTCGAGCATTCGTATCTTGCAGAGAAGACAGGAGCAACGCTTGCCTATCCTGGCGACTTGTTCGTGGAAGACAACAAGGTTTATTACGCCGGAATGTTCAAGCAGAAGATCCGTGTGGCTACCATCTATCGCCGTGTGAGCGACGAATACATGGATCCGCTTGCTTTCGAGGCGTCTTCATTGCTTGGCATACCGGGTGTCATGGAGGCTTACAAGGCAGGAAATGTGGCTCTGATAAACGCTATTGGCAATGGTGTTGCCGACGACAAGGGCATCTATTATTTCGTGCCAAAGATGGTGAAATACTATCTCAACGAAGAACCTATCCTCCAGAACGCGCCAACCTATCTGCCTTATTACGAGGAGGATAAGAAGTATGTGCTCGACAATCTTGAGAAACTCGTGATAAAGGATGTTAGCGAGGCTGGCGGCTACGGAGTGATGTTCGGAAGTGACATGGACGAAAAGCGACTTGCCGAGGTGCGCAAACTTGTGGAAGACGAGCCAAGAAGATGGATAGCGCAGGAAGTTATCGACTTCAAGGATCTCGAACTTCTTGAAGGTGACGAGGTCGTTGAGCGCAAGGCTGACCTCCGTGCATTCGTTGTCAGTGGCAAGGAAACGAAGGTCTGGAAGAGTGGCTTGACACGCTTCTCACGCAACCCGGATTCATTTGTCGTGAACTCCAGCCAGGGCGGCGGATTCAAGGACACTTGGGTGATGGCAAAATAG
>JAKSLI010000033.1 GCA_024401305.1 Bacteroidaceae bacterium
GACATCTACGGCGCTATCAAGCGTAACGCTCTCCTCGAGAACGTAACAGTTGCTGAAGATGGTACAATCGACTTCGCTGACAAGTCAGTTACTGAGAACACTCGTGTTTCTTACCCAATCAACCATATCAACAACATCCAGCCAGGTTCATCTGCACCAGCTGCTAAGAACGTTATCTTCCTCTCTGCTGACGCATTCGGTGTACTTCCTCCAGTATCTATCCTTACTCCAGAGCAGACTCAGTACTACTTCCTCTCTGGTTTCACAGCTAAGCTTGCTGGTACAGAGCGTGGTATCACAGAGCCAACTCCTACATTCTCAGCTTGCTTCGGCCAGGCATTCCTCGAGCTTCACCCAACAAAGTACGCTCAGGAACTCGTTAAGAAGATGAACGCTAACGGTGCTAAGGCATACCTCGTAAACACTGGTTGGAACGGTACTGGTAAGCGTATCTCTATTCCTGATACACGTGGTATCATCGATGCTATCCTCGACGGTTCTATCCTGAGCGCTCCAACAAAGAAGATCCCTTACTTCGATTTCGAGGTTCCAACACAGCTCAACGGTGTTGCTTGGGGTATTCTTGACCCACGCGATACATATCAGGATCGTTCTAAGTGGGAAGAGAAGGCTAAGGATCTTGCTGCTCGCTTCATCAAGAACTTTGATAAGTACACTACAAACGAGGCTGGTAAGGCTCTCGTTGCTGCAGGTCCACAGCTCTAATATAGCTTAAGTATAAAGAGACATCTTTAATTACAAATCTATATTCTCTATTTTGCTGGAAGCCCTGTCCGCGAGGATGGGGCTTCTTTCGTTTTATAAAAAAGGATTATGGAAGACCTCTACAAGACAATCGCTGCCACATCTGAAGGCTACTACACACAGTTGAAGAGTAAGTTCTACTCTTTCGCCATTCCTGTTGACACTGTCGATCAGGTTAAGGACATCGTTGCACAGTATCGCAAGAAGTATTACGATGCCCGTCATGTGTGTTATGCATACGTCATTGGTCCTGACAAGTCAGAGTTTCGCGCCAACGATGATGGCGAACCTTCAAGCACTGCCGGCAAACCGATACACGGACAGATTGTCTCTCGCGATTTGACGAATATTCTTGTCATTGTTGTTCGCTACTATGGAGGCGTTAATCTTGGAACAGGCGGACTTATTGTGGCATATCGTTCTGCAGCCCAGGAAGCGTTGGATGCTGCCGAGATAGTGGAAAAGCAGGTGGAAGAGGTCATCGTCCATAACTTCCAATATGCGGAAATGAATGCTGTAATGAAAGTAGTAAAAGACACAAAATGCACAGTAATCGCACAGAATTTTGACAATGACTGCACAATAACTCTTAAAATAAGACAATCTGAGGCAGAAAATTTGAAGGAGAGATTGAAAAAGATTGCTTTTGGACAGTAGTAATTGATGATTTTTTTCTAACTTTGCACAGCTAAAAATAGGCAAACAACTAACTTGACTAAAACAAACCAACCACCACAAAACTAAGCGATCAATAATTTATGGCAAAGATTAGAATAAAGGATATCGCAGAGCAGGCCGGCGTGAGCGTAGGCACTGTTGACCGCATTCTTCATAATCGTCCAAATGTTTCGGCTTCGGCAAGGAAAAAGGTTGAAGAAGTTCTTGAGAAAATCAACTACAAGCCGAACATGTATGCTTCTGCCCTTGCTTACAACAAGGAATACATTTTCTATGTTCTTATGCCAAAGCACTCTTCTGAAGCCTATTGGGCAGAGATAGAAGAAGGTGTTCAGAAGGCTTGTGAGCATAGAAGCGACTTCAATGTCGAGACAAAGATTCTTTACTATTCGCGCTACGATGCCGACGATTTCATGAAGCAGTGCAACATCTGCATTGATGCACAGCCCTCTGCCGTTGTCCTCGTGCCATCGCAAGTTGATATCACAAAGATGTTTGCCGAGAAACTTCATGAGCAGAACATTCCGCTGATGCTTCTCGACTCATACCTTCCAGAACTCAATCCGCTCTCTTTCTTTGGCCAGGATTCTTTCTCAAGTGGCTATTTCGCTGCAAAGATGCTCATGCTCCTTGCCCGTAACGACAAGCAGATCATGATGATGAAGCAGATGAAGAACGGCAGGGTGTCAAGTAAGCAGCAGGAAAACCGTGAGATTGGTTTCCGCAACTATATGCGAGCTCATTACCCAGAGGTGGAAATCCTTGAGCTCGACCTTCCGCTCGATGTAGAGCGCGAGAAGTACTCAGAGATGCTTGAGGAGTTCTTCGATTCGCATCCAGAGGTGCATAACTGCATAACATTTGCTTCAAAGGCATACCTTGTGGGCGAGTTCCTCAGTTTCACGAAGCGTCAGGATGTGAAGATTATGGGTTACGACATGGTGCCAAAGAATGCAGCATGCCTTCGCCAAGGTTCCATCTCGTTCCTTATCGCACAGCACGCTTTCATGCAGGGCTTCCATTGCATCGATGCCCTCTTCAAGCATATCGTACTCAAGCAGGAAGTTAAGCTTGTAAACTATATGCCTATCGAACTGCTTTCAAAGGAAAATGTGGACTTCTACCATAGAACGCAGATTTAATGATTAACAATTTCTTTCGCAGATTATTCCTGTCCGTAACGCTCTTGTCGCTCTTTGCCTCGTTGAGCGTTGCCCAAAACAGCGATGTTGCCAAGCAGACAACATCTGGCAAAAGTCGCCCAAAGGTGGCTCTTGTACTTGGTGGCGGCGGTGCCAAAGGTGCTGCTGAGGTCGGCGTCTTGAAATATATTGAGCAGTCGGGCGTACCTGTTGACATGATTGTTGGCACAAGCATCGGCAGTATCGTCGGTGGCTTGTATAGCGTTGGCTATCGTGCCGAGCAACTCGACAGCATGTTCCGTTCGCAGGAATGGCTTGACCTGCTAACCGGCCACGATTCAAACCGTAGCGATAAACTCTATGAGAAGAAGGATGGCGTAACATACGTGCTCGGTTTTCCCATTGGCTCAAAGCGAAAACCGGAGGACGATTCCAAGATTTCAAGCTATGGCATTGGACTGCTGAAAGGCGACAGCATAGAGAACATGTTGGAGAGAATGACGCAAACGCCTGATTCCGTTGCCTTCGACAAACTGCCGATTCCTTATCGTTGCGTGGCTGCCGACATCAATTCCTTCGAGGAAGTGGTGCTGAGCAGCGGAAATCTAAACAAGTCGATGCGTGCAAGCATGGCTATACCTGTAGTCTTCCGACCAGTAATCATCAATGGCAGAACACTTGCCGACGGCGGAATGATGAATAATCTGCCTGTCGATGTGGCAAAGGAGATGGGTGCCGACATTGTGATTGCCGTTGACCTTTCGGTGAATAAGCAGGAACATACTCGTTACGATACCGACGAACTGTTTGGCGATTTGAAGGATCTCGGTGTCTTTAAGATGCTGAAATGGGCGATAGAGCGTCCTGATAAGTTCAAGTATAAGGACAATGTTGAGGCTGCCGACATCCATATCCACCCAACGCTGAAAGGATATTCCGCAACCGATTTCAGTTCAAAGAAGATCTCAGAGATGATAGCCATAGGCGAAAAGGCTGGCGAACAGGCGTTGCCGGAACTGAAGAAACTTAAGGAAAGATTAAGTAATGGAAAATAAGGAATACTTAGACAATTACGAGATAACAATCTATAAGGCTATTCACGAATTCTTGCTTTCAAAAGGCGAGGTTGACAAGATGAAGCCGGATGCTCCAGACATTGAAGACATGTGGGAGCGTATCTGCCAGTCGTATATGACGGATGGCGTTCGCGAGTTCAACGGCTATCCTACGGTTTCCATCGGTTGGATGATGTTCATCGGAATGGCTGTCGCACAACTTTGGGATGAGGATTGGGAGAAATATTCCAAGGAGAAAGACCTCTATTTCATGCTTCGTGAGGTTCGCGGCTTTGATTGCCTTGATGAATATATCTGCGAGGATGTGCTGAAACTCAATCCTGACGAGGCCAAGGCACTGACAAAGCTCGTTGGCGATGTGGCAGTCTTGGCCCATCGTGCATTGCTTCGCGAAGGCTTTGAACCAGGAACACCAATGGCTTTCCACGCATACATTCGCACAATTCATCAGATGTATCTCTCGGGAGCTGCCGTACAACTGAAGCGAATGGGTTACCGCATGTCCAAGTTGTAGGATAAAACGAATTATTTCCAACTTTAAATACAAAAAAGGGTTCTGTAAATTCCGATGTTGAATTTATAGAACCCTTTTTCTTTTTTATATCAGTTGCTTAAGGAACTGTAGGATGGCGATTTGATCCTCAGTTTCTTTCCACTTCAGATTTTTAGCCTTGATATAAGCTTTCAGCTTTTTTTCGGCGTTTTTGTCGAGTTGGTCGTAGCACTCTCGTGGTATGGCGCGGAATGCCTTTCCCTTCACGACGAAGTAGTTCACGTTGTTTATCTGCAGTTTCTGACCGTCGCTCCTTTTCAGGAACAGTTCCTTATAGTTTTCGTTGAACTCGCCTGGCATGTGGATGTTTGCGTAGTTCAAGTGTCCGTTCCAGTTTGCCCTTACGCTAACCTCCATGTTTTCCCTTGCATAGAGGGCAAGACCTTGGTTATATCCTCTGTCTATTACATCGTAGTTTATGTAAGAATGGTTCATGAGCATAGCATCCTCTTCCTCGTAAATCTGTCGCATAGGCATATTGTTTACGAAACGGTAAACCTCCTTGTCTATGATGGCACATTGGAACTTTGAGAGTGAAACTCGGGCGATTTTTCCATTGTAATCGATGCAGTCCAATGACTGCGCACGTAGATGGAAGTTCAGTTTTGCCATGCTTACGGTGTCGTTGTTGTAAACAACCACACCTTTCTGGAAATCCTCCAAGAGGTAAGGCCAGTTTGTAGTAGGCACATATCCTTGTCTTCCGTTAACCTGCGCATCTGCTGTTACGCAGAATGTCGTGCAGAGAAGAAACGAGATAAGAGTCTTTAGGAACGAATTCTTCATAATAAACGAGTTGTTGGTTTATAGCGGATCAATGTTCCACATAACATGCGGCAACTGCTTTTCCCACCAAGGCCAGTCGTGGTCGCAGTCGAAACCCCAATAGTCGAACCATGCAGGGATGCCTTTCTGGCAGAGAACGGTGTCGAGTTCGCGAGTGGAAGCGAGGGTTATGTCCTCCCAACGACCCTGTCCGATGGTAACAACAATCTTGTTCTTGCGGTAAAGTTCCATCCAAGGGTGGTCTTCCGGCATGTTGCGAAGGAAGTCGATAGGGGAGTTTGCGTAAGTCAGTTCGTCAGCATAGAGAGGGAAACCGTCGGAAGCACTGTAAAGGCCAGACATGGCAATGAGGGTGTCGAAGATGTCTGGGCGACGGAAGAAGAAGTTTGCAGCGTGCATGGCTCCCATTGAACAGCCTGTGACCATGAAAGTCTCTTGGTCCCAATAGCGGATGTTTGGCATCAGTTCCTCTATAATATAATTGAACCAACGCTCATGCTGCTCGATGCGCCAGCGGTTGTCGCCACCGGTGTTCGACCAAGTCTCCCAGTCGATGCCGTCAACGCAGATTACTCTTAGTCTGCCAGCTTCAATCCAAGGTGCAAGCGCGTGGATCATTCCTCGGTCGGCAAAGTCATAGAAGCGGCCGTCCTGAGAAGGGAAGGCTATCATTCCGTGGCCTTTGTCGCCGAAGACCTTGTATTCCATGTCGCGATTCAGGTAGCGACTGTACCATTTGTGGTATTGTACGTTCATAATGAATTTTTATGTTCGAAGCGAGCTTCGAGGCTACAAAGTACAGGCTACAGAGTACAGGCTACCATCCGGAAGGAAAGGCCCTTTAGTTTGTAGTCTGTAGCTTGTAGCCTCAACATTCGCATTTCGCGAATGTTGAACTATATTCTGTCGTAAATATCAGCGAGGAAGTTGTCCTTTTCCTGCTCTGTACTGAACTGTGCGATGTAAGTCTGGTTGCCCATGGCAGGTGCGAGGGCGTCAGGCATACGGTCCCATTGCTTGAGGGCATAGCGGTATTTCTCCATCATTGCGTTGTGGTCGAGGCGATAAGTTACGCCATCACGACGGCCAGCGAATACGCAGTAGTAGTTTTCAGGAGTGTTAGGCTGGTTGCTCTTGTCGTAAGTAATCATGTCAGCCCAAATCTTATAGACGTCAACAGCATGTGCATAGTTGAGCATATCAGGAGTGAAACCGCCACCAGGACGCATGTTTACTTCCAAGGCAACGAAGTCGCCCACATTGCCAAGACCACGGTGAGCGCGGTCGAGACGGAAGAACTCAAGATGAACGAAGCGGCTCTTTACGTTGAAAGCCTTAACAGTCTGGCGACCCCAGAAGCGGAGGTTCTCGTTCATCTCCTTCTCTACGTGATATACAGAGTCGAGATTGTTCTTCACGATGTCTGAGATAGAAGGAGGACAGATGCTCCAAGATTCGAAGAGAGGGTTGCCGTGAGAGTCGATGATGGCATCGTAGTCGCAGATGTTACCTGTTACATATTCCTCTATTACATAGTCGTTTACGTCGGCTACTGTGTTGAAGAAGTTCTCAAGCTCCTGGTCGTTGTTGATCTTGTAAGTGCCGTTGGCACCAACACCAACATCCGGTTTTGCGAAGATTGGATAGCCAGCCTCACCAGCAAACCACTTCACAGGATGGAAACCTTCGCTTGCCTTAATCTGGCGAGCAGTACGGATACCGCCCTGAGCGTAGTATTTCTTCATCTCCGACTTCTCCTTGATGGCAGAAATCTGGTCGAGTTTCAAACCTGTGTTGATGTTGAAATCAGTGCGGAGGCGAGCGTCCTGCTCAAGCCAATATTCATTGTTTGACTCAAGCCAGTCGATGCGGCCGTGCTTCCAAGTGAAGAAAGCGCATGCACGATAAACCTCATCGTAGTTCTCGAGGCTTGACACCTTGAAGTATTCCGTGAGAGAGTTCTTGAGCTCTGGCTTGAGAGAGTCGTAATCCTGATCGCCGACGCCAAATACGCTGACGCCGTTGCCCTTCAATGCAGCGCAGAACTTCCACGCTGTGTCAGGGAAATTTGGGGAAATGTAAACGAAGTTCATAACTGTGAATTACAATTTACAGATTTATCTGTTTAGTTTTTGTTTTACTAATTCGATTTAGTGTTTAGTGTTCAGTGTTTAGTGTTTATAGCGCATAGCCTTCCGTTCTTGAGAAGCTTGCGCTCACCATCGGAGCAGACCTTGCGTTTCTTGCCCTTGTTCATGAGGTAAGCTTCACCGCGAAGTTCGGTTGTGCCATCCTTGATGATGAAGAAAGAGCCGTCGTTGAGAAGGTAGATAGGGTGCTCCATGCTGTCTGCCTTGGCAATGTCGTTGATGATATGCTTGCCGGCAAGCACCATGTCCTTAAGAGTCTGGAGGTGTGGGAGAATGTTCACATCGGTGAGAGCTAGACCCTTGCGGTGATATTTGTACTTAGGGTCGAGCACTTCCTCGTCCATCTCTGGTGGTGAATAAACATTGTCTGCGCAGTTCATTGAACCGGCACTGATGGTAAGCAGTACGCCGTCGAAGTTCTTTATGCGCTGCTTGAGCTTTATCTGCTTGAGGAAGTCATTCTCTGTTGGCACATGTCCACCGCAGATGAAGATGAAGTTTGCTTCCTTCAACATTCGCTCAGCCTCAGATTCCGTGCGGCGGTCGAGCACTTCATAGTGGTCGAAGGCGAGGTCTGCGTTCTCGAAACATTCGCGCACTTCCCATGCCATGCGGTCTGTTATCTCCACATCGTCAGGGAAGGATGAAATCATAACACAGCGGATAGGGTGGGCGAGTGACGCCTTCAGTTCGTCGATGAGTCCGTTTGCGGGATTAAGTTCACCTGCCCAACCGAGAGTATGGCTACTTGTAAGATATAAAGTCATTTTATTATTTACGATTTTTGATGTATGATGTATGATTGTGGCCAGTCTTTAGCCTTTAGATTTTAGCCTTTAGCCTCGAAGCTGCTTCGAATTATTGTGCAAAATTACGCATTTTTTGGCAAAAAAGATGAATTTTAGCGACCTAAAGAATACCAAATGGCGCGAAAACAAAGCATAAAATAAAAAATCTGAAGCTAAAATACACATTATTAAAATATAATTACTAATTTTGCATCGTATATGAAAGAATTTGTAATATCAGAAGTAAAGGCGGAAACTGCGATTCTTGTGGGTTTGATTACACCGCAGCAGAACGAAGCCAAGACAAACGAATATCTCGACGAACTGGAGTTTCTTGCCGATACTGCCGGAGCCGTCACCGTGAAGCGTTTTACGCAGAAGGTGCAAGGTCCGAGCCAGGTAACGTATGTTGGTAAGGGAAAGCTTCAGGAGATAGCGCAGTATATTCGTGATGAAGAAGAGATGGAGAGGGAAATCGGTATGGTAATCTTCGACGATGAACTTTCGGCTAAGCAGATACGCAACATAGAAGCTGAGCTGAAGGTAAAGATCCTTGACCGTACATCACTCATTCTCGACATCTTTGCAATGCGTGCGCAGACATCCAACGCCAAGACACAGGTGGAACTCGCGCAGTATCGCTATATGCTCCCTCGCCTCCAGCGACTCTGGACTCACCTTGAGCGTCAGGGTGGTGGCTCTGGTTCCGGCGGCGGTAAAGGTTCGGTAGGTCTTCGTGGACCAGGTGAAACCCAGCTTGAAATGGACCGCCGTATCATCCTTTCGCGCATGTCATTGCTCAAGGAACGACTTGCGGAAATCGATAAGCAGAAGACAACGCAGCGCAAGAACCGCGGTCGCCTTATCCGTGTGGCTCTTGTGGGCTATACAAACGTGGGCAAATCTACCATCATGAACCTGCTTTCGAAAAGCGATGTCTTTGCGGAGAACAAGCTCTTCGCAACGCTCGACACCACTGTCCGCAAGGTTGTCGTGGAGAATCTTCCGTTCCTTCTCGCTGACACTGTTGGCTTTATCCGCAAGCTTCCTACAGACCTAGTTGACTCTTTCAAGAGCACACTCGATGAGGTTCGCGAAGCAGACCTTCTCGTTCATGTGGTGGATATCTCACACCCGGACTTCGAAGACCAGATAAAGGTTGTTGACAAGACCCTCGCCGACCTTGGCTGTGCCGAGAAACCGCAGATGATAATCTTCAACAAGATCGACGCTTACACTTGGGAGGAGAAGGAAGAAGACGACCTCACTCCTAAGACAAAGCGCAACATCACGCTCGAGGAACTCCAGCAGACATGGATGGCAAAGACTCCAAACTGCCTCTTCATATCTGCCCGCGAGAAGACCAACATCCAGGAGATGCGCGACACCCTCTACACTACCGTCCGCCAGCTCCATGTGCAGAAGTATCCGTACAACGATTTCCTGTATGAGATAGACCCCCAATAGACCCCCTCTAACTCCCCCACAGGGGGGGAGGACTTCCCCGTCCTCAGAAGGTAATCATACTTCATACACCTGATAATTAATAACTTAAAACTGCTTTCACCCACCAAAGCATATAAAAATCTCCCTCCCTTAGGGGGAGGGTAGGGGTGGGGTTCCTATGTATCGCAGTCTAAACATTGATGAAATTGAGCAGTTGCAGCGACAGGGCTGTACTGCCGAGAACTGGAGAAGCATCACGGTTGCTGATGATTTCTCTCCAGAGTATGTTCGTGGCGTTGACTTCTACGGTGAAGTTTCGCTTGGTGCCTTTAACAAGGAAGTGGAAATCGCTCCTAACGTGAAGCGTCATTCTGGCGTATATCACTCGGCAATAGGCAATTATGAGATTGGCAACGACTGTTACATCTCAAAGGTCGGCTTGCTTCAGAACACAGGCGAAGCGGAAGTGAAGACAAAGACCATTGCAGTCCTCAACGAGGCTGGCGACGGCAATATCGTGGCTTTCAACGGACTGACAAGCAACATTGCCGCGCTGATGGTTTATTGCAACAAGCACAACAGCCAGGCTTACGAGAACCTCAAGAACCTTGTTCGCAACGAGACTCTCTCCATCAACGCTTCTTTCGGCAAGGTTGGTCATGACACTATCATCCACGACGTGAAGGAAATCATCAACTGTCAGATAGGTAACTACTGCGAGATCACTGGTGCTCAGCGTCTTACGGAATGTTCTATCGAAGGCTCCGGCGATGCAAACATCTACGTCGGAACAGGTGTTGTCATGGAAGACTGCATTCTCGTGAACGGTGCTTCCGTGCTCAACAATGCTCTCCTTTCAAACTGCTTCATCGGCGAGGCTTGTACAATCTCCAACGGTTTCCAGGCAGAAAACTCAGTATTCTTCGCAAACTCTTACATGAGCAACGGCGAGGCTTGCGCTGCTTTCTGCGGTCCGTTCTCTGCTTCTCACCACAAGAGCACGCTGCTCATCGGTGTTGACATCTCGTTCTACAACGCAGGTTCTGCTACAAACTACTCAAACCACGCCTACAAGATTGGTCCTGTTCACTACGGAACCCTCGAGCGCGGCAGCAAGACAGCTAGCGGTGCGCACATCCTTCATCCTGCCAACATCGGTGCGTTCTCCATGTGCATGAACAAGATCTCCACACATCCTGACACAAGCAACCTTCCTTTCTCTTACCTCTTCGGCGATGGCAAGAAGACATACCTCGTGCCTGCCCGCAACCTCCTCACCCTCGGTACTTACCGCGACGTGAACAAATGGCCAAAGCGCGACAAGCGTGAGAGCAACTACAAGCGCTCCCTCATCAACTTCTCATGGCTCTCTCCATACGTTGTTGAGAAGATAGAGAAGGCCATCGACACCCTCGAGTATATCCAGAAGGAGTACGGCTACGACGTTGACGAGTACGAATACAACGGAACAATCATCCGTCGCGGTTCCCTCTTGCGCGGTCTTGAGATCTACCGTCAGGCACTTCTCATGTTCGTCCACATGAACAAGGAGAACATCACTACCGACTCTTACGAGCGCGAATACATCCAGCAGTGGCACGACCTCGGCGGTCTCCTCCTGCCAAAGGTTGACCTCGACAACATCATCGCCGGCTTGGAATACAACGACTACAAGTCTGTCGAGGTTCTTGAGACATCCCTTTCTGACGCATTCAACTCTTACGGCACATACCTTGAGCAATATACGCTCTACATCATTGACAAGTACTTCGCTGATGTTGACACCCTCGACGAGGATGCAGAAGACGCTTACGCCGAGTGGATAGAAGCCATCAAGGCAGACGCCGCAAAGGAATATGCAATGGGCGATGTCGAGAAAGAAGCCTACGAAGGGCTGAAGATTGAATAGGGTTCGCGACTTGTCGCGAGGCTAAAAGCTAAAGGCTACAGAGTACAGGCTACCATTCGGATGGAAAGTCTGTAGTCTGTAGTTTGTAGCCTGTAGCCTCGAAGCAACGCTTCGAATAAAAAATAAAAGCCTGCCTCTCGAAAAGAGAAGCAGGCCTTTATTTTGCATTGAGCAAGAAGGCGGATTATTAGTCCTTCTTTGTGTTGACACGCTTTTCAGCGATGCGAGCCTTCTTACCAGTGAGCTTGCGGAGGTAGTAGAGCTTAGCACGACGTACCTTACCACGCTTGTTTACTTCAATGCTGTCGATGCTTGGTGACTCGATAGGGAAGATACGCTCTACACCTACTGTACCTGACATCTTACGAACTGTGAAACGCTTCTTGTCACCATGACCAGAGATCTTGATAACTACGCCACGATAGAGCTGGATACGCTCCTTAGAACCTTCGATAATCTTGTATGCCACTGTTACAGTGTCACCAGGACCGAAAGATGGGAACTCTTTGCCTGTAGCAAATGCTTCCTCAGCAACTTTGATTAAATCCATTTTATTATATGAGTTTAGAGAGTTGAGTGTCCCTTAGCGCAACATAGATAGGCAACACTTCTTCCTTCCATAGGTTACGCCAAAAGCGGTGCAAAATTACAAAAAAGTTTAAAGTTTAAAGTTTAAAGTTTAAAGTTTTCGGTCGTGTAATTGACATAGATAGCGCATTTCGGACACAAAGGGAAAATATTCCTTGAAAAGTTTGCTCATTTCCTAAAATAGTTATACCTTTGCACCCGCTAAACGAAAGAATAGCACGCGATGGCGGGGTAGCTCAGCTGGTTAGAGCGTCGGATTCATAATCCGGAGGTCGCGGGATCGTGACCCGCCCCCGCTACAGAAAAAGGACTTGTGATTCATATCGCAAGTCCTTTTTTCGTTATTCAGGTTTCGTAAAATACCTTAGAATCCTTAGAATCCGTTTCCTTTCCACTTTATGGTCTTCTGCTTCTTGGTGCCGTTCTTATACCATGAAGTGGCGATGATGTCCTTGCCTGTGCGTGGCAGCGTGTAGGCTATCTCGCAGTTCTCATTGCCGTATGGGAACTTTGTCCTGAGGTCGTCTTCGTCAGTCAACTTCTTCGTTGAGTTGCTGTAGCGGTAGAAGGAAATGCCGTCATATTGTCCCGGGTCGTACTTGCCATTGGTGTAATAAGCCATGCTGGTTGCTACAATCTTGTGCTTGTTGTCTGACTCGTTCCAATAGCACATCTCTATTCTCATCTTGCTGTTTCCGTACTTGTCTTCGTAGAGGATATAGCCGTTCTTAAGGTCAACGACGAAGTTTACATTCTTTTTCTGCGCCTTGCCCTGCTTGTAACGGTTCCATGCTTCCTTAACGCCGTTGTGGCTTTCTCCGAACGGGCTTTCGCAAGCGTCGCCATCGCTGCCACTGTCGCTGAGCATTGCGGTAAGGAAGTCGCCGATGTTTGGACTTGTACCCTTATATTTAACAGGAATGGATACATACTGTGCTGACATTGCAAGCGTGAAGCAAGTCAGCAGAAGAGTCATAAGTTTTCGTTTCATAATTGTTGAATGTTTTCTTACTTCTTCTTGATATCGTAACCAATCTTCTTGAATGCGGCAACGAAATCATCGTACTTTGTTTTCTTCTTGTCGTAAACGATGGTTACGGTTTGATTAGGCACAGAAGTGATTATTTTCTTTGTACCTTTTACGAAACGGATGTTTGACTTGATTCTGTTTTCACATCCTTCGCAGTGCATGGCTGGTGTGGTTGTGACTACGAGGGTGTCTGCTGTCTTGTTTTCTGCGCTCATGTTGAGTGTGCAGAGTGCCATAATGGCAAGTAAAAAGAGTTTCTTCATAATAAGGCTTTATATTTTTACCCTTACCCCGATGTATGCCATCGCGCCTTCGATAGGTCCCCATACTTGTGTGGCATCGAAGGTTGGCTGCCATGGGTTGGCAGCTCCGATGATAGGGTTCTTTATCTTGTAGTTCGTGAGGTTTTCGCCTCCAGCATAGATGCTGAAATAGCGGAACTCGCGTGTGATTTGTGCTTGCAATTGGAAAAAGGCAGGGTAGGTGGTGAGGTCGCTGTCGGCGAGGTAATAGAAGTGGCCTGGACCGTTGAGCTGACCAGTGACATCAAACTGCCAGAGTTCCATCGGTGTCTTGTAGGAGAGGGTGAGCAGACCCTTGTATTTCGATGTCAAAGGGCGTTGCTTGAGTCCGATATGCTCGTAGGTGGTGCGAGCATCGTTGTAGCGGAAAGCAGCTGTTGCCGAGAAACCTTCGAAGAATGGGTAGGTGGCATCAATCTGAACTGTGTGACTGTAGCTCGTACCATGAAGTTGACTGAAATGGAAAGCGCGGTTGGGAGCGGGGATTCCTTGCCATACTTCTGTATCCACACTTACGACGAGTTGCTTTAGGAAGTCGGTGTAGTAGTACTCAGCATTAAGTTCAAGAGACTTTTCGCCAACGGGAATGTTGAGATTGGCGGATATTCCGTAATTCCAAGCTTCCTCGCGGAAGAATCCAAATCCGTTGTTTGTCTCGCCATCGCAGCGGAACTGCCTACCACTTGCCATGAGCGGCACATTCTCTGCCCACGCATTTGCCGTACGATAACCCTTGCCGGCAGAGGCACGAAGGGTAATGACGCTCGAAGGAGAGTACTTCAGATGGAGTCGAGGAGTGACGAAACTTCCCCAGAGATTGCTGTAGTCATAGCGCAAACCAGCCATGGCAGTGAACTTATCGCCAAGCTTGTATGTGTATTGGGCGTAGATGCCGGAGACTGTTTCTGAAGACCCTCTCTTATCCCCCTTAAAAGGGGAAGACGCCATCCGGGTTGGAAAGTCTCCCTCTAAGGGAGATTCAGAGGGTCTTTCGTTATAGCGATCGTAGTTGAGTGAGGCTCCGGTGGCAAGGTTATGGTACTCGCCGAAATCAGTTTCGTACATGAATTGCGCGTAGCCGTTGGTCTGCTTGATGTCGTATTGGTCGTAGCCGAAGCGGTTCTTTGCGTCATGGATGGAACCGTGGAGCATGAGTGCGACACTCTCGTTGCGGTCTGCGTTGATGGTAAAACCGTTCTTCCACATCAGTGTGTAGCGGTTGGTGGCTTGCTCTATGCCGTAATGCTGCACGCCACTGCTGTGATGATGGCTCATACCGCTTTGGCGCTCGTCCTTCAATCCTTGTATTGCAAGCTGGCTTATCCATCCCGGAGAGACGTATGCCATACGCCACATGGCGTTGTATTGCCTCTGTTTCGGCATATCCATGAAACCGTCGCCGTTGCCGTCGTGGTCTGTCTGGCGGTCTTCGTAATGCAGCAGGATGCTTGTGGAAAGCTTGTCGGTAAGATGAATGCTCGCGTCTGCATTGCCCTCAACCTTCATGTTTGAGTCGAAGTAGGCATTGCCTCTAACGCCGTCAGTGCCCTGTGGCTTGGCGAACTCAATGTTTATCTGACCGGTAGTGCTCTCGTAGCCGTTCTTCACGCTCGATGCTCCCTTGCTTACCTGAATGCTCTGCATCCATGTGCCAGGGATATAGCCAAGGGAATAAGGGATGGCTGCGCCTCGAAGGTTCGGAATATTCTCCGTGAGCATCTGGACATAAGTGCCACTGAGACCAAGGAGCTTTATCTGCTTTGCACCGGTGGCGGCATCAGAGTAGCTGACATCCACAGAAGGATTGGCAACGAACGACTCGCCGAGATTGCAGCAGGCAGCACGAAACAGTTCCGCCTTGCCGATGAGTTCCATGTTCTCCGTGCGATAGTTAGCCTTTCCGTTCTTTGACTTAACCACCACCTCCCTCAACTCATGGTTGCCGGACAACGAGTCTTCCTGCGCCATCGCCATGAGAGGCAACAGAGCCAGAAGCAAGTGTAATATGAGATACTTCTTGATTGTCATTTCGTCAGGAATCCGATGTGTTGTCGTAATCCTTTTGCGCTATTTTGAGTGCAAAGTTAATAGTAAGAAAAGAGAAAAGCAACAGAAATGGCAAAAAAAGCATGTTTCTATATTTTTCATGAGATATTTGTCAATAAATTAAGCTTATAAGACTTATCTCTTGGTTGCATATAAGTATAATAAGTCCGATTTGTTGATTGATTCTAATTGGTTGATTCTAAAGATGTTGTGATTTTCCCGACCTGTTTCTTTGTTCAAGGAAACTTTTCCTGATGTTTTTTCATGGCGGGGAAAACTTTCCTTCCATAGCAAGGAAAGTTGTCATGCTAAGGATGACAGTTGTCCTTGCTATGGAAGGAAAGGCCCTCAGAACATAACAAACAAAGAAAATTGAAGAAAAATACAACAGAAATGGCAAAAAAGGGTGTGTTTACTTGCGGTTTTCTTGAAATAATTATACTTTTGCATTATGAAAAAGCTTGTATCTTGTTTTATTCTAATGTGTGTTGCCATTGTTGCAAATGCGAAACAATGGACGGTTTCATCACCTGACAACCAGTTGAAGGTTACCGTTGAGGCTGGCAGAACGCTTACATGGACGATCGCCCATGAAAACACTGTGGTGCTTGCTCCATCTGCCATTTCCCTGAACCTCGGCAGTGATGGCGTGCTCGGCGCCAATGCGAAGGTTAAGGGCGCTGCTGCCAAGACTTTCAACGAGACAATTAGCCCTGTTGCATACAAGAAGGCTACCGTTGAGAACAGCTACACGCAGCTCCTTCTCAACTGCAATGGCGGCTACAAGGTGGAGTTCCGCGTGTATAACGACGCTGCTGCCTATCGTTTCGTTACCGAGAAGAAGGGCAAGATTAAGGTGATCGACGAGACTGCCGAGTTCAATTTCAACAGCGACTACAAGGCGTTCATACCATATATCAACGACAATCGCGGTGGTTACAAGTACAGCTATTCGTTCGAAAGCTACTATGACGAAAAGCCCCTCTCGCAGATGTATGCCGATTCGCTCGCCATCACTCCGCTTCTCGTGGATATTGAAGGCGGCAAGAAGGCTGCGATAATGGAAGCCGACCTCGACGATTACGCGGGAATGTTTCTTGTAAAGGGCGACAAGCCGAACTCTCTGAAGGCTGCTTTCGCTCCTCTCCCTCTCGAAGGCGATTGGGGCGGTTGGATGGAAATGAACTATATTCCATCGAAGTGCGCCGACTACATTGCTGAAACAGATGGCGCGAGGGCTTTCCCTTGGCGTGCTGTCGTGGTAAGCACGGATGATAGCCAACTGCTTTCTTGCGACCTCTCGGTAAGACTTGGCAAGAAGTCGCAACTTGCTGATACTTCATGGATCAAGCCGGGTAAGGTGGCTTGGGATTGGTGGAACACTACAAATGTCACTGGCGTTGACTTCAAGGCTGGCATGAACACCGACACTTACAAATACTTCATTGATTTCGCGGCTGCCAACAAGCTTGAATACATCATCATCGACTGCGGTTGGAGTGGCAGCAAGAACGACTGGAAGGGCAGCACGCTGATGCATTGTGTTCCGGAAATCAATCTTGAGGAAATCATCGCCCATGGCAACAAGAAGGGTGTCGGCGTGATCCTCTGGGCTAGCTGGGCTTTGTGCGACAAGGAGCATGACATAGCCTTCCCCCACTATGCGAAGATGGGCGTGAAGGGCTTCAAGGTGGATTTCCTTGATGCCGACGACCAGAAGATGATTCGCTCGATGAAGAAAATCGTGCAGACTGCTGCCGACAACCATCTGCTCATCGACCTTCACGGCATGAAGCCTACCGGTCTTCAGTATGCTTATCCGAACATCGTGAACTTCGAGGGCGTGAAGGGTCTTGAGAACTGCAAGTGGGCTGGCATGGAAGGCGACCAGTCGAAAGAAGACTTCCTTCGCTATGACGTGAGCATTCCGTTCATCCGCACCCTCTGCGGACCTATGGACTACACTCCTGGTGCCATGAACAATGCGCAGCGAAACATGTTCCGACCTATCAACGACCATCCGATGAGTCAGGGCACACGCGTTCATCAGATGGCTATGTACACCATGTACGATGCACCGCTGCAGATGCTTTCCGATTCGCCTACTGCTTACATGAGGAACCAGACATGTACGGACTTCATCGCTGCCGTGCCTACTACATTCGATGAGTCGATTCCGTTGGAGAGTAGGGTGGGAGAGTACTGCACCGTCGCTCGCAGAAAAGGCGGCGATTGGTGGGTAGCAGCAATGACAAACTGGACTCCTAGACAGCACAAGCTCTCTCTCGATTTCCTTCCTGCGGGCAAGGAATTCAATATTGTGATCTTCCAGGATGGCGCTAACGCAGATACGGAAGCCACTGACTACAAGAGGCTCACTGCTACGGTCAATTCCACTGCCGTGCTTAATGTGAACATGGCTCCAGGTGGCGGTTGGACTGCGCATATCTCGCCTGTGGAATAACTATCTTCCGAACTCCCCGGCAATAGCTGTCTGCATAGCCGCCTTCACTCTCTGTTGGTCCTTGTGTTCTCCCTGCATCACCATGAGTTTCGTGACGGTGGCTTCCACTGTGGCATCTTCTCCACTTATGACGCCTGCTTGCGAGAGGTGGTAGCCTGTGTCGTAGCGCCCCATCTCCACCTTTCCCGAGAGGCATTGGCTTACATTAATTATATTGACACCCTTGTCGGTAGCCTTCTTTAGCAGGTCTATCATCCAAGGTTGCTGCGGAGCATTGCCGCTGCCGTATGTTCGCATCACGACGGAACGCAGTTCGGGAGCATCGGTAACATGAGAGATTATGCTCTCCTGAACGCCCGGGAAGAGAGAGAACACCACCACATTCGGGTCAATCTGCTTGTGGGTTACAAGCGGTTTGCTGAAGTCGGGCTTCAGTATGTTTGCCTCGTGGTAATTGATGTTTATGCCGGCATCGCCGAGATGCGGGTAGTTGAACGAGTCGAACGCAGCGAAGCCTTCCGCATTTATCTTTGTGGCACGGTTGCCGCGAAGGAGTTTTCCACTGAAATATATGCAAACTTCCGGAACGATAGGCAGTCCGTCCTTATACGCCGCAGCCACCTCAATGCTTGTGATAAGGTTCTCCTTTCCGTCTGTGCGAAGCTTGCCGATAGGCAGTTGGCTACCCGTAAGCACCACAGGCTTTGTGAGATTCTCAAGCATGAACGAAAGTGCTGAGGCTGTGTAAGCCATCGTGTCGGTGCCATGGAGGATGACGAAGCCATGGTAGTCGTGGTAGTTGTTTTCTATTATCTCCACCATCTGCACCCACTTCTCAGGCTGCATGTCGCTGGAGTCAATCGGCGGTTCAAACTGATAGGTATCGACGCTAATGCTTATCCGCTTGAATTCCGGCACACATTCCATGAGGTGGTCGAAGTCCAACGGCTCCAATGCACCCGTCTTTGGATTCTCGTCCATGCCGATTGTTCCACCGGTATAAATGAGCAGAACACGCTTTTCTGTAGGATAATTATGGTTGTTTTTCATTTCTTAATCAATTTTATGTGAGCAAAATTAAGAAAAACACTAAACACTAAACACTAAACACTAAATTTTTTCATAACTTTGCAGCATACAACCTTAATATTGCTAACTACACTTAGCAGAAAATCAATGAATCTGACTTATCCGCCTTATACATAAGTCTCATAAGTTTTATTTATTGACTAGAATATAACTGACAATTCAGAACTAATAACTTAAAACCAAAATACTATATGAAGAAATTTATGGACGAAAACTTCCTGCTTGACAACGAAGTGTCACAGGAACTTTACCACCAGCATGCGGCTAAGATGCCTATCATCGACTACCACTGTCACCTCATCCCTGCTATGGTAGCTAACGACCACAAGTTCAAGTCAATCACTGAACTTTGGCTTGGCGGCGACCACTACAAGTGGCGTGCTATGCGTACTAACGGTGTTGACGAGCGCTTCTGCACTGGCAAGGATACATCTGACTGGGAGAAGTTCGAGAAGTGGGCTGAGACAGTGCCTTACACTTACCGCAACCCTCTCTACCACTGGACTCACCTTGAGCTCAAGACTGGTTTCGGCATCGACAAGCTCCTCTCTCCAAAGACTGCTCGTGAGATCTTCGAAGAGTGTAACGACAAGCTCCAGAACGATCCTTCTTACACTGCTCGCGGTTTCATGCGTCGTTACAACGTAGAGCTCGTTTGTACTACTGACGACCCAATCGACGACCTTCGTTACCACAAGCAGACTGTTGAGTCTAACTTCGAAATCCGCATGATTCCTGCTTGGCGTCCTGACAAGGCTATGGCTGTTGACAACACAGCAAACTTTGCTGCATACGTTCATCAGCTTGAAGAGGCTGCTGGCGTTACTATCTCTAACTTCCAGAGCTTCATCGACGCTATCCAGAAGCGCCACGACTTCTTCCACGAGAATGGTTGCCGCCTTTCTGACCACGGTATCGAAGAGTTCTACGATGAGCCTTACACAGACTCTCAGATTGAAACAATCTTCGAAAAGGCTATGCGCGAGCAGGAACTCTCTAAGGAAGAGGTTCGCCAGTTCAAGCACTGCATGCTCAAGGTCTTCGCTGAGCAGGATTACGAGGCAGGATGGACACAGCAGTACCACTATGGCGCTATCCGTGACAACAACTCAAAGATGTTCAACATCCTCGGTCCTGACACAGGTTTCGACTCTATCGGTGAGTTCAATACAGCTAAGGCTATGAGCCACTTCCTCAACGAACTCAACGCAGAAGGCAAACTCACACGCACTATCCTCTATACTCTCAACCCATGTGCCAACGAGGTTATCGCTACTATGCTCGGTAACTTCCAGGACGGTTCTTGCCCAGGTAAGATCCAGTTCGGTTCAGGTTGGTGGTTCAACGATCAGCTCGATGGTATGCGTCGTCAGATGGATGCTCTCTCAGTGCTCGGTCTTCTCTCTCGCTTCGTAGGTATGTTGACAGACTCTCGCTCATTCCTCTCTTACCCACGCCACGAGTACTTCCGTCGTCTCCTCTGTAACATCCTTGGTACAGATGTTGAGAAGGGTCTTATCCCATACGACATGGAGAACCTCTCTCGCATGGTTGAGGATATCTCTTACAACAACGCAAAGAACTACTTCAAGTTCTAAATCTTCAATAAATGGCGATTGCCGTTATCGAGGCTAATAGCTGATGGCAAATGACTAACTGCCAAAGGCAATGAAAACTACAGCGATGCATCTTGGATGAAGGTGCATCGCTGTTTTCATTTCTGACTCATGTTAAAGCGGGGCACTTGTAGTATAGGGTACGCAGAGTGTTCCCTAGTTTGTTCCCTAGTTTGTTCCGACAGGAGGTTATCCTGCCTTTGGGTTATTAACAACGCCAAGGAAGAGGATGACGCCAGTTGTCTTCTCGCGCATACCGAAGATGAATGGTCGGTTGAGAATAAGTGAAGGTCTCTCTACTGTAGGTCCTCCGCCAGTACTGCCTCCTCCCATATCAGATACAGCAGCTCCTTCTGCACCATCCTCATCAACAATGAACTTTGCTTTCTGCAAGGCTGATTGAATGTATATGCCTTGATCTGCTATGCCTTTAAAGTCTGCTGTAGATGCATTGAACATACTTGTACAGCCTAGATTCTTGAAACAGTCAGTCAATTCAACAGTGAAAGCAACTTCGTATTTTGGAATTGAAACATGGGCGGATTTAGTCTCTTTGCCATCAGACAGTTTTTTCCAGTTTTCTTTCATATAAGAAAAAGTAGATTTAAGCGTCTTGCCGTCTTCTGGAAGGGCAAAGAATAAATCAAATTTCTCAGACTTTCCCATATCAAAGAAGCCGATTCTCATATCATTGTCCTTATAATAAACTATTTTCTTATAAGCTTCCATGAAGTCTGTTGTTACCTGTCCGTCGCTTGTCGTGAATACATTTGGGTATGTCCAAAGCTTATCAAAGGCTTCTGTCCAAGGTGCTTTAACATACGTGGCGTTTAGAAGAGCGAATATATTAGGCAATTGGTTTGGGGCGTTTATTAATGTTGGTATCATGCCGAAAGTCTTTTCAGAGCACCATTTGTTTATGTCGTTAACAGTCTTCTGCGTTTGCAGATCAGCAGGGTTCGTGTCAGCAAGGTACATGTCCTTCAACGTATTGATGAACGGCGACTTCATGGTCACGTTTTGGTTATACCAGATGGCATTGGAAGAAACGAACTTCACGGTAGGGTCAATCTGCGTAAGACCTTCCGTTAGGACATTGAAATAGCAGTTGATGCTTGATTTGCTCATGCCGTCAAGTCCAAGGAGAGCAGTTACCTCGCTGCTTGTTTTTCCGTTCGCACCGTTATTGAGCATGGCAAGGTCAACAGCCATGCTGAAAGGAGAGAATACCACATTCTCAGTATTATGCTCTTTCAGTATCTCTGCAAACACATTCCATGCGAAGTCGTTGGCTGCGCTATTAAGTTCAAGATACTTCTCCGGCACATTGATGCGACCTTCGGAGATGATGTTTTCAACCTTTTCTACAGGTTCCTCTGCAGGTACATCTACTATAGGATTGTCAGGAGTGATGTCATCCTGCGTGCTGTTGCATGATAGCAACGTGGCAATAGCCAGAGCAGAGAGAAATAGTTTTTTCATATCAGTGTAAGGTTTAATTGGTTTCTGAGTTTTTTCTGCTGCAAAATTATTAAGTATTTTTGTAACTAACAAACCATTCTTGAGATTGTAATGCCATTTTTCGCGCAAAAAGAGGCTATATAACTGATTATCATGCAAATGCAAAAAACAAAATGCAATGTGTTTTGCGGCTGATGTTTCCTGAACAAATCTTTTCTCTCGATACATTTCCACAAAACACCATTACAGTTTGTTTTTATTTATCACATTGATGTTCAATACATTACCCTACAAAATCTCAAATAAAGGCATTGACATTTTACCTTTTCGTATTAGAATATCAAAGTTTTTTCGTAAATTTGCCGAGTCATAACAATTTCAATCTTGCATGAAGCAATACCTTTTCTTATTTATCTTGCTTTTCTCATCAGCAGCCTTCGCCCAAGATGTCTGGACGGAAGGAACAACTTGGGTTATTGATTTTAACGCCCAAATATGGGATGATGATGAGAAGAAAATGGTAGAACATCCTCAAACCTCCTACACCCTTACTTCGAGCGTGGAAGTGGAAGGCGTATCATACTTCCCCTTGGTAAGAACCATAGAAGAGAAAAGCTATATCGTCGCTTACATCCGCAGCGAACGTGGCGACTCTCTCGTGTATTCTAGGGTTGTTGGATTTGATGGTTATCTGTATCCGGACATGTTGCTTTTTGATTTCACCAAGAGCTTTGAATACGGTGACTCATTCCGTTATGGAACTGACATGGAAATACGTGAGATGTATATTAGTAATGACTATCCCATTGAATACATCCACGATGTCATAGAAGAAGGAGACTGTCTGCCAATCTGGAATGACATGATATATAAATTAGGTCCTGTACATGGACCACTCGAACTGTTTTTTATAAAAGGCGGTAATAATGGAAGCAAGCCCAAAACAACCAACGTTAGCCACATTCTTTTTGGTACAAGGAAAGGGGCTCATGCGGAAATAGACTTCGATCCTGCAACGGGCATTGTCCGTCGCTTTATATTCATTGATGAAAACAATCATATCTATGACCTACAAGGACGCAAGTTATGTTCCATTCCAGAGAAGGGCATATACATTAAGAATGGTAAAAAATATATAAGATAATGACTAAAGGATTTTATATATTACTGGTTGCTTGTGTGCTTATGGCATCCTGCACCGGCAATGTCAATGGCACGGGACTGGGTGGAAAATATGACTCTACCGCAGTGACTCGCTCTTTCCTAGAAAAGGGCAAAGCGATAAAGGAGGAAAATGCGGACTCTGCATTGGCGTTGATTCTCAATGCCGTGGACTATTGTCACGGATGCGAACCACAATTGAGATATGATGTCTATAAGACCATTTCGGAAATGTATGAGGCTAAGAACCTCTGCGACCAACAGCAGAAATATCAGCGGCTTATGGTTGATGTTGCGTGAGCTATGGACGACAAACAGAAGGAGGCAGAGGCTTTCCTCAGGATATCCATGACGGACATGACGATGGGAGAACTCGACAACTCGCTCGCAGATGCAAGGAAAGCCAGCGAACTGGCACTGGCTGATTCGCTGGAATTCAAGGCAAACTGCCAACTTGTGCAGACGCAAGAGTTCCTGCAAAAGGAGATGTCTGACTCTGCCGACTTCCATCTCAAGGCTGCAAAACAGATTTGTCCGCTGATAGACAAAGGAGAGATGTACCGTCTGTCGGAGGCGTATGTGCTTTCCGCCATGAACGACAACGGAAAAATGGAAGCAACCATCAATGAATACAAGGCTGACGGCAGCGTATTCCTCAGCGCAGAGCTGACGAGGTTATTGATGTCAACGCACGAGAGCCTAGGCAACTGGCAGAAAGCCTACCGTGACGCCACGGAGCTGCTGCAACTGACAGACAGCATTTCGCAGAAGGAAGCGTCGGAATCAATGGCTCGCATACACGAACTCCAGCACGAGCAGCAGATGGAACGCAACCGCGCCGAGAGGGAATCGGAGCGTGCTAAACTGTTTCTATCGTCGGCTGTCGTTCTGCTTCTTCTGCTCATAGCGAGCCTTATAGCACTCTTTTTCAGGAAGAAAGCTATCGCTGCACACGCTCACGAACTGGAAGCCTTGCAACTTGCCGATGACCTTCAGGCAAGCGAAGCAAGAGCAAAGGAAAAGAGTGTCTTCCTACAAAAGCTTTATTACGAGCATCTATACGCTATAATACTCCCTATCCTGAATGCCAACCGTGGAAAGTCGGGAGGCATAAACCTGAAGGAAACTTCATGGAAACTGATTGAAGAGAACACGGATATGGTACTTCCTGGCTTCACATCAAAGCTTCGTCGTAAGCATCCGTCACTATCTACGGAGGATGTCCGCTTCTGCTGTCTTGTTTCCATGCGTGTTCCAAACTCCGTCATCGCAGACGTTTACGGAATAGCAGCTTCTTCAGTATCTACTCGAAAGCATAGGATGAAGAAGAAACTGGACGCAGACATCAACGAACAGACAATAGAAGAGTATCTGGGGTCAATACATATCGGATAGGGCATAGATTTCAGCCCGTTTTAACCTGACAATAAATACGCAAAAATAGACAGGCATTTTTTGGGGTATAACAAGAAACGGAACCGTATTAGCGACTCCGTTTCTCTGTTTCTTATTAGTCAAAAAGGCCGGGTGACATGATGTTTCCCTTGTATGGGTTGCGGCCAAAATGTTCGTAGGCAAGCTGTGTTGCCATACGACCGCGGGATGTTCTGTTGATGAATCCTTCCATGATGAGGAATGGTTCGTAAACTTCTTCAACTGTGCCTGCATCCTCACCGATGGCTGTTGCTATGGTTGAGATGCCGACTGGTCCGCCAGCGAACTTGTCGATGATAGTAAGAAGGATCTTGTTGTCGATTTCATCGAGTCCGTATTTGTCGATCTTAAGCGATTCGAGTGCCTTCTTCGTGATGCTGAGGTTTATGCGACCGTCACCAAGAACCTGCGCAAAGTCGCGAACGCGGCGAAGGAGCGAGTTTGCAATACGAGGCGTACCGCGAGAGCGTGATGCAATCTCGTAAGCAGCCTCAGGTGCTATTGGCACATCAAGGAGCGATGCTGAACGCGTGATGATCTTGGAGAGTGTCTCTGGGTCGTAATACTCAAGGTGCATGTTTATGCCAAAACGAGCACGGAGAGGTGCTGTGAGCAGACCGCTACGAGTTGTTGCGCCGACAAGCGTGAACGGTGAAAGGTCTATCTGTATGCTTCGTGCAGATGGACCCTTGTCTATCATGATGTCTATGCGATAGTCTTCCATCGCCGAGTATAGATACTCCTCAACGACAGGCGAAAGGCGGTGGATCTCGTCGATGAAAAGCACATCGTTTGGCTCGAGTGAGGTGAGAATGCCTGCAAGGTCGCCCGGCTTGTCAAGGATAGGTCCACTGGTAAGCTTGAAACCGGCACCTAGTTCGTTGGCAATGATGTTTGAGAGAGTGGTCTTTCCGAGTCCAGGAGGTCCGTGGAGTAGGGTATGGTCGAGTGGTTCGCCACGCTTCAATGCTCCCTTCACGAAGACGCGAAGGTTGTCAACGACATCCGGCTGTCCGCTGAAGTCGTCGAAGCAGAGCGGGCGCAAGGCTTTCTCGAAGTCCTTGTCGCTCTTTGCGGCTGTTTTTCTTATATCGAAGTCCATCGGGGATTTACGGATTTACAATTTACAGATTTACAATTTACGGATTTATTTCTTGCTGAAATAGCGTACAGGATACCAAGTGGCAATCCATGAAACGATAACTACAGTGACAAAGACCAGAAGGATGTCGAGCGGATGGACACTGACAGGGTAGGCATCGACGATGAAGCTGCCTTGCGATTGTCCGAGTGCTACGAATCCGAATGTTTGCTGAAGCCAGCAGATTAGGAGTCCGAGGATGAGTCCGATGACAGCACCTATTATTGCTAT
Source organism: Bacteroidaceae bacterium (assembly GCA_024401305.1). Classification (GTDB taxonomy): domain Bacteria; phylum Bacteroidota; class Bacteroidia; order Bacteroidales; family Bacteroidaceae; genus Prevotella. The sequence continues at coordinate 25,857 of JAKSLI010000033.1, forward strand.
CATGCGTCCTTCATAGAGGAAAATCTTTGCCACCTGATTGTCGCTTGCACCGAGTTTTCGGAGTGTTTCGGCATCTTCCTTCTTGTCGATCATAAGCATTGAGAGCGAACTGACGATGTTGAACGATGCAACGATGAGGATGAACGAGAGGAAGATGTAGGCAATGAGCTTCTCAATCTCCATGATGTTGAAGGTTTCAGCCTGCTGTTCGTAGCGATCCTTTACCACGAATTCGTCGCCAAGCGTCTGCTTGATGTTCTTCTTTACGGATTCAAGGTCGGAACCCGGCTTCAGGCGAAGGTCGAGTGCTGTGATCATGCCTTGCTGTCCGAAGAGGTTGCGTGCGAAGTTGATAGAGGTAATGATGTAACTCTTGTCATACTTTGCTTGCTGGACAGAGAATATCACGCCCGGCGACATCACGGAATCAACCACGAAAGCTTCCGATGGGTCGTTAAGTTCCACGAGCTGACCTTCTTTCTGTGGTGCGTAGAGCTGTAGGAAATCAGAGAAATGTGCAGAGGCTCCAAGCTGGTCGGCGAGTCGGATGCCGAGGATACCGAACTCCAAGTTAGCAGCATGAAGCGAGAAATCGCCGTCGCCGTAAAGGATGGAGTTGATGTTTGTGAGTTGGTTGAAATTGTCTTCCACACCCATCACGGTCACCATGGCCTGCTTGCCTTTGTACATGGCGAGAGCCTTCTCCTCAACAACCTCTGTGGCTACTTCCACTTCTGGCAATGTCTTGACTTTCAGAAGTTTGTCGTTGTCGGCACTGAAAGACTTTCCCCTTGCAGGCGTAATCTGCACTTGTGGGTCAAAGGAAGTGAAAAGAGTCGCCACCAAGTCATGGAATCCATTGAAAACGCTGAGCGTGACAATGAGTGCCAAGGTAGCTACAGCCACGCCAAGCATACTGACCAAGCTGATCAGGTTGATGGCATGCGTGCTCTTCTTTGAGAACAGGTAGCGACGGGATATGAATAGAGGGAAGTTGATGGGATTTACAATTTATGGATTTACAATTGAACTAACAGCCATTTCGTAGCCTTTGAGTCCGAAGCCGATGATGATTCCACTGGCAACAGATGAGATGTAAGAGTGGTGGCGGAACTCTTCGCGCTGATGTACATTACTGATATGCACCTCGATGACAGGTGTCTTGATGGCAGCAATGGCGTCATGGAGGGCAACGGATGTGTGAGTGTAAGCACCAGCATTGAGAACGATGCCGTCGTAAGAGAATCCAACTTCGTGGATCTTGTTTATCATCTCGCCTTCGATGTTGCTCTGGTAATATTCTATCTCAGCATCAGGGAACTTTGCCTGAAGTTGTGGGAGATAGCTCTCGAAAGAGTTGTTGCCATAGATGCCAGGTTCACGGACACCGAGGAGATTGAGGTTCGGGCCATTGAGGACCAATATCTTTTTCATTTACAATTTACGGATTTACAAATTTAGCGAAAGAGTCATTTTACTCCCCTCCCATTATGGGGAGGGGGTGGGGGAGAGGCCTTACAGTACCGTATCAGCCAAGCGCTTTGCCTTGTCGCGGAGAGCGTCGAGGTCTGCATCGACATCACCGTATGTGAGAACAACAGCCATTCGTCTGCCCTTATGGCAGTTAGGCTTGCCGAATACGCGGATGCGAGCGTTCTCTTCTGAAAGTACATCGCGGAGGTTGTATTCAAGAGGCTTGTCGCTGTCTTCCTTTGCAAGAACAACGGCAGAAGCGCCAGCATGTTCAAGCTTTATGCTATGGATAGGAAGTCCGAGTACGGCACGACAGTGAAGCTCAAACTCTGAGAGGTTTGTTGTGTGACCGAGAGTTACCATGCCTGTGTCGTGTGGACGAGGAGAAAGTTCAGAGAATACTACGCCATCTTTTGTAAGGAAGAACTCAACGCCCCAGATGCCAGCACCTGTAAGTGCAGCAGTGACCTTCTCTGCCATGTCCTGAGCATCCTTCAAATCCTTTTCGGAAATGGCGTATGGTTGCCAGCTTTCGCGATAGTCGCCGCCTTTCTGTACATGTCCGATAGGAGGGCAGAAGAGTGTAGGACCGTTCTCCTGAGTGACAGTGAGAAGGGTAAACTCTGAATCGAAGCGGATGAATTCCTCTATGATAATCTCCTTTACATCGCCACGGCTACCTTCCATGGCATCGTCGAATGCCTTGCGAAGCATAGAGGCTTCCTTTACGATGCTCTGGCCGTGACCAGAAGATGACATGAGAGGCTTGATGACGCAAGGGTAACCGATTACCTTTGATGCCTCTTCAAGCTGCTCGTATGTTGTAGCGTAGAAATACTTTGCTGTTCGCAGTCCGAGTTCCTTTGCTGCAAGATCACGAATAGCCTTGCGGTTCATCGTGAAGTTTACGGCGCGTGCAGAAGGCACAACCTTTATGCCCTGCTCTTCGAAGGCGTAAAGACGCTCTGTGCGGATAGCTTCGATTTCAGGGACGATGATGTCTGGGTTGTGCTTCTTGACAACAGCGTCAAGAGCATCGCCATCGAGCATGGAGAAAACCTCACGCTCGTCAGCAACCTGCATGGCAGGAGCATTGTCGTATTTGTCACAAGCCACGATATGGCAGCCTTTTCTCTGTGCGGCAATAACGAATTCCTTGCCGAGCTCGCCTGAGCCTAAAAGAAGAATCTTCTTCATGTTTGTTTGCTTAATGTTGATGTTGAGTAGTTTCTAATTTGATTTTCTTGAATAAGTCGGAAGCGAAGATGAAATCGTTGAGACGCTTGTTGTCGGAGGTCATGATCTCGTCTTTCGTACCTTCCCATCCCTTCTCGCCTTGGTAGAGGAATATTATTCTGTCGCCAATGCCCATTACGGAGTTCATGTCATGGGTATTGATGATTGTGGTGATGCCGAAATCTTCCGTGATGCCATGAAGGAGATCGTCGATGACGAGCGATGTCTTTGGGTCAAGGCCCGAGTTAGGTTCGTCGCAGAAGAGGTATTTTGGGTTCAGTACGATGGCACGGGCAATGGCAACACGCTTCTGCATACCACCGGAAATCTCACCCGGATACTTGTTCTGGGCATCGATGAGGTTCACGCGGTCAAGGCATTCCTGAGCACGCTTCACACGCTCTTTGTATGTCATGTCAGAGAACATGTCGAGCGGAAACATGACATTCTCAAGTACGGAAAGCGAGTCGAAAAGAGCTGCTGCCTGGAATATCATTCCCATCTCACGGCGCAAGGCTGCAACCTCATGCTTGTTCATGGAACGCAGCACGCGGTCGTCGTAAAGCACTTGTCCGCCAGTAGGGGAGAGCAAGCCCACGAGAGTTTTCATCAGAACGGTTTTTCCAGAACCACTCTGACCGATGATGAGGTTTGTCTTGCCGTCCTCGAACTTGTAGTTCAAGCCTTTCAAGACCTCCTTGTCTTCAAAACTCTTGCGTAAATCTTTTATTTCAATCACCTTGTTTGTTTACAATTTCTACCCCTCAAGCTCCCCTAAGGGGAGATGTTAATAGTCTTGCGAGGTGTTATTTGTTGTTAAATAATTCTATTCATTTATAGATTCCCCCTTGGGGGGATAGGGGGTCAACTGAGCAGCTGAGTGAGGAACACATCGCTGAAGAGTATCAGTACGCTTGACGACACAACGGCTGTCGTACTTGCCTTGCCCACTTCCACGGAACCGCCTTCTACTTTGTAGCCGCAATAAGACGCGACACTCGAGATAATGAACGCGAAGAAGAGCGACTTTATGATACTCATGTACATGAACCACGCCTTGAAATCGTGTTGCAGACCGAGCGTGAGGTCGTCAACGGACAGGATTCTTCCGAAGACAGCCGTGGCATAAGCACCTATAATGCCCGATAGTGAAGAGAATATCACCAGCAACGGCATTATCGTAACAAGGCCGAGAATCTTGGGAAGTATGATGTAATTGGCTGAATTCACACCCATGATGTCAAGTGCGTCGATTTGCTGTGTGACGCGCATCGTACCAATCTCGGATGCAATGTTGGAACCAACCTTACCTGCGAGAATCAAGCACATGATTGAAGAGGAGAACTCAAGGAGCATGATTTCACGAGTGGTGTAGCCAGATACCCAGCGAGGCATCCAAGGCGACTGGATGTTAAGCTTCATCTGAATGCAAATAACGGCACCGATGAAGAACGAGATGAGCAACACGATGCCGATGGAGTCGATGCCGAGAGCCGACATCTCCTTCACATACTGCTTCATGAACATTCGCATGCGGTCTGGCCTGCTGAACGCTCTGCCCATAAGCATCAAGTAACTTCCGAAACTATGTAAGTATTTTAATATAAGCATAAATTCGCTGCAAAGTTACGGAATTTTATTGTTTATTGTGCAAAAAAAGAAATGTAAAATGCGAAATACAAAATAAAATTGTAATTTTGCACCGTAAAATATGAATTTTGACATTCTCTCATGGAAGATAATAACATTATAACAGCACAAGACACTCCAAAGCCTGAACCGCATCGCGCCGTTTTGCGCACAGAAGGCTTGGTGAAGAAATATGGTATGCGAACAGTGGTCAACGATGTGTCGATCAATGTCCGCCAAGGAGAGATTGTGGGTTTGCTCGGACCTAATGGTGCCGGTAAAACCACTTCTTTCTACATGACTACCGGACTTGTTGTGCCTAATGCCGGCCGCATCTTCCTTGATGACGAGAACATTACAAAAGACCCTGTTTACAAGCGTGCCCGCAAAGGCATTGGCTATCTCGCCCAGGAGGCAAGTGTTTTCCGCAAGATGTCTGTGGAAGACAATATCCTTTCCGTATTGCAGATGCGCCAACGCCCTAAGGAATATACGAAGAAACAGTGGAAAGAGTATATTGAAGAGAAACGCGAAAGCCTTATTGACGAGTTCCGACTGAACAAGGTGCGCCGAAATCTTGGCGACCAGCTCTCGGGTGGAGAGCGTCGTCGTACGGAGATTGCACGATGCTTGGCCATAGACCCTAAGTTCATCATGCTAGACGAACCGTTTGCCGGCGTTGACCCTATTGCAGTTCGCGACATCCAGAAGATTGTTTGGCACTTGAAGTTCCGCAACATCGGTATTCTTATTACCGACCATAATGTGCAGGAAACACTCTCCATTACCGACCGTGCTTACCTTCTTTTCGACGGAACAATCTTTACAGAAGGAACTCCGGAAGAGTTGGCTGCCAATGAAGTTGTGCGTGAGAAGTATCTTTCTGACGACTTTGAACTTAAGCGCAAGCGCTTCGACGACGAAGATATTTAGAGATAATGACGATAAATGTTATTGTGCCGCTACCCCTTGAAGGCACATTCACATATTCCGTACCAGCTTCGCTCAAGGAAAAGGTGAAGCTAGGCTGTCGTGTGCTTGTGCCATGGGGCAAGACTAAGCACTATCTTGCTGTGGTGGATAGCGTGGACGAAACTGGCGATGTGCAGGTTGGCTATGAGGTTAAACCTATAGCATCGGTGGTTGATGAGGTTCCGATTGTCACCAAGGCACAGTTGCAGCTATGGCATTGGTTGTCAGATTATTATCTCTCTCCGATAGGCGAGGTCATGAACGCTGCCCTCCCTGCTGGATTGAAGCAGGAGGACCGCTATAAACCGAAGACGGAAACATGCGTTAGACTCAATTCAAAGCTTGCTTCTGAACGCAATCTCCACATCGCACTGAATGTGCTTAAGCGTGCCCAAAAGCAAGCGGAAATGTTTTGCTGCTTTCTTGAACTCAGCGGTTGGGATAGACTTTCAAACGGAATCTCACAACAAAGCCCTTCTGTCAGCACCTCAGCCACCGTTCCCGAAACGTCCGCTTCGGGTATATCAGAACTCACCCGTGACGAGCTCCTCAACGCCTCTCATGGCAATACCGCCACTCTTCGCCAACTCATAAAGCGCGAATTCCTCGAAGAATACGAGCGCGAGATTGGCCGATTGAACAATCTCTCGCTTCAACCTTACAAGCAGATTAACCAACTTAACGCCACTCAGCAGGATGCCTACAACAAGGTTCTGATGCAATTCCTTCAAAAAAATGTGGTGCTCTTGCATGGCGTAACATCTTCTGGAAAGACCGAAATATATATCCATCTCATTCAACGAGCCATTGAACGCCATGAGCAGGTGCTGTATCTCATGCCGGAAATAGCCCTTACTGTTCAGATGCGCCAGCGCTTGCAGGCAGTATTCGGAAACCGTCTTGGCATCTATCATTCAAAATACAGTGATGAAGAGCGTGTGGAGATATGGCAGAAACAACTCTCAGGCGATCCTTACGATGTTATTCTAGGCGCTCGCTCTGCAGTGTTTCTCCCATTCCAAAAGCTCGGACTTGTCATCATTGACGAAGAACACGAAACGAGTTTCAAGCAGGCTGACCCTGCTCCTCGCTATCACGCTCGTTCGGCTGCCATAATGCTTGCCCACTGGGCTGGTGCAAAGACGCTTCTCGGCACGGCTACGCCTTCTGCGGAAACTTATTCTAACGCATTGCCAACAGAGAAAGTACCTGCCGCAAAATATGGTCTTGTGGAACTTACCCAGCGCTTCAAAGGCATCGAACTTCCTGAAATCAAGGTTGTTGACATCAAGGAACTTCGCCGCCGCAAGATGATGTACGGCTCGTTCTCGCCAGATTTGCTGAACGCCATGAAAGAGGCTCTCGCAAACGGAGAGCAGGTTATCTTGTTCCAGAACCGTCGTGGTTTTTCTCACATGATGCAATGCAGCACTTGTGGTTGGACACCTCGCTGCGAACGTTGCGATGTTAGTCTTTCGTACCATAAGACCACAAACATGCTTACTTGCCACTATTGTGGCTTCACTTACCAGATGCCTTCCAAATGCCCTGCATGCGAAGCTACGGACATTCGACATCATGGACTTGGCACGGAGAAGATAGAGGAACAGCTGCTTGAGTATATTCCGGATGCAAAGGTGGCAAGAATGGATTTGGATACTACTCGTACTCGCTCTGCCCATGAACGCATCATCGACGACTTTGCCAAGGGACATACGAATGTGCTGATAGGTACGCAGATGATTACCAAGGGTTTGGACTTCAAGAATGTGTCGGTTGTGGGTATCATAAATGCCGATTCTCTCCTGAACTTCCCTGACTTCCGCGCTTATGAGCATGCGTTCATGATGCTGTCGCAAGTGGCAGGTCGTGCAGGTCGCCATGGCAAGCGGGGAACGGTCTATCTGCAAACTACACAGATGCAATTGCCTGTTATCACACAGATCGTGAACAACGACTTCCCTGGTTTCTTCCGCGATCTGATGATAGAGCGAAGGATGTACAACTATCCGCCGTTCTCTAATATAATATATGTGTACCTGAAGCACAAGAACCAGAACACTGCCAACAGCGCTTCCATAGAGATGACCTACCGATTGAAGCAAAGGCTTGGCGACAAGGTCCTCGGGCCGGAAACGCCTTTCGTAGCTGTGGTGAAATCAATGAATATCCGTCGCATCATGATAAAGCTTGAGAATGGCATCAGTTTGCAGAAGGTGCGTGAATTTCTGCGCTATTGCCAGAGCGAACTCATGAAGGACAAACGCTACTCTTCATTGACGATGTATTATGATGTTGACCCGTTGTAAATGCAACTGTAAGTGGTTATTTAATCGTTTTTACCTATTTTTTGTCAATATATTTGCAAGAAAAGAAAAAGATTTATAACTTTGCAGCGTCAAAAACTATCGGAAACATGGAAGAAGCAGAATCACAAAACAAACATCATAGCCATAACCAAGAGCATCATCATAGCCATCACAGCCATCATCATTCGCATGGCTCGGACAAACTTACCAAGGGTGAGAAGCGCCACGCCATAAAGAAACTGCGCAGTTTCATGCGTGCTGTAAGGCATTTCAAGAAGTCGTGTCATAGCGATGTGGAATTCCAAATGGAAGTTCGCCGCTATTTCTATGACAATTTCCATGGATTCGAACGCCACTGGCTGCGTCATCATTGCCCTATAATTAAAAGGATCAAGCTCCTTTTCTATGGGGTAAACATAAAGAACATACACTAATTCTTATAGAGATAAAAATAAAAGTCTCAGTGAAATTATATGTTTCGCTGAGACTTTTTTGTTGAAATATGTAACTTTGCGTTATTTTTTTCAGGTACATACCTTTATATCTGCACAAAAAAACGATAGTGTGCACAAAGAAATCAAGAATGTGCATATTAAGAAATAAATTGGAGTTTTTGTGTTATTTTTATATAATTATTGTGTAAATTTGCAGCCGCTATGTGCCTTTAGCCTTTAGTTTTGGCCTATAGCCTCGACAACGTCGAATAAAATAACACATTAATAAAAGATATGAAACTAAACATTATTGTGCTTGCAAAGCAAGTGCCGGACACAAGAAATGTTGGCAAGGACGCTATGACAGCGGAAGGCACTATCAACCGTGCCGCTCTTCCAGCAATCTTCAATCCGGAAGACTTGAACGCGCTCGAACAGGCGCTTCGTCTTAAAGAACAGAATCCAGGCTCTACAGTGGGTATATTGACAATGGGCCCTCCACGCGCTGCAGAGATTATTCGTCAGGGTCTTTATCGTGGTGCCGATACTGGTTGGCTTCTTACTGACCGTCTCTTCGCCGGCGCCGACACTCTCGCTACTTCTTACGCCCTCGCTACAGCCATCAAGAAGATTGGCAATGTAGATGTTGTCATCGGTGGTCGTCAGGCTATCGACGGTGATACTGCGCAGGTAGGTCCACAGGTAGCTCAGAAGCTCGGTCTTTCTCAGGTAACTTATGCTGAGGAAATCGAGAAGTGCGAAGATGGCAAGCTCACTATCCGTCGTCACATCGATGGTGGTATCGAACTCGTTGAGGCTCCAATGCCTATCGTAATCACTGTAAATGGTTCTGCTGCTCCTTGCCGTCCTTGCAACGCAAAGCTCGTCATGAAGTACAAGCGTGCAAATGTGCCTCTCGAGCGCACAGAGGATATGCCATACAAGGAGCTCTACGAAGAGCGCCCATACCTCACACTCAACCAGTGGAGCGTAGCTGACGTTGATGGCGACCCAGCACAGTGCGGTCTCTCAGGCTCACCTACTAAGGTTAAGGCTATCAAGAACATCGTATTCCAGGCTAAGGAGAGCAAGACTCTCACTGGCTCTGACGAGGATCTCAATAGCTTCATCAAGGAACTCCTCGACGAGAAGATTATCGGATAAAAGACCTTCCCCCTTCCCCTTCCTTCTTGGACGGGGAGAGATTACATAAGGGGGCAGAACTCTTACCCATATCAATAGTATAAATCATAAAACTCTAATTCCCCAAAGAGCAAAACATTTACTCCCCCGTCCTGAAAGGAAGGGGTTAGGGGAAGGTCCTATGAACAACGTATTTGTATATATAGAAATCGAAGGCACACAGGTTGCCGAAGTTTCTCAAGAGCTTCTGACCAAGGGTCGCAAGCTCGCCAATACTCTCGGCGTACAGCTCCACGCTGTTGTTGCCGGCACAGACATCAAGGGCAAGGTGGAGAGCCAGATTCTCCCTTATGGCGTTGACAAGCTCTTCTGCTTCGACGGTCCTGCACTCTTCCCTTACACATCAGCACCTCACACTTCAATCCTCGTGAACCTCTTCAAGGAAGAAGAGCCACAGATCTGTCTCATGGGTGCTACAGTTATCGGCCGTGATCTCGGTCCTCGCGTTTCTTCTTCTCTTACAAGCGGTCTTACTGCCGACTGTACAGAGCTTGAGATTGGTGAGTACGACGAGAAGAAGTCTGGCAAGCACTGGGATCAGCTCCTCTATCAGATCCGTCCTGCTTTCGGTGGTAACATCGTTGCTACTATCGTAAACCCAGAGCACCGTCCACAGATGGCTACAGTTCGTTCTGGCGTTATGCAGCGCGAGATTCTCGACGAGAACTACAAGGGCGAGGTTGTTTACCCAGACGTAACAAAATATACTTCTGCTGAAGACTATATCGTAAAGGTTCTCGAGCGTCACGTTGAGGCTGCTAAGCACAACCTCAAGGGTGCTCCAATCGTTGTAGCTGGTGGTTACGGCGTTGGCTCAAAGGAGAACTTCGACATGCTCTTCCAGCTCGCCAAGGAACTCCACGGTGAGGTTGGTGGTAGCCGCGCAGCAGTAGATGCTGGTTGGGTTGACCACGATCGTCAGATTGGTCAGACAGGTGTCACTGTTCACCCAAAGGTTTACTTCGCAGTAGGTATCTCTGGCCAGATCCAGCACATCGCAGGTATGCAGGATTCAGGCATCATCGTTTCAATCAACAACGACCCTAACGCTCCAATCAACAAGATTGCTGACTACGTTATCGTCGGCGACTGCGAAGAGGTAGTTCCAAAGCTCATTAAGTATTACAAGCAGAATAATAAGTAAAGACCTTCCCCCTTACCCCTTCCTTTCAGGACGGGGAGAGAATACATTAAGGGGCAAATATCTTTATCTTACCTATAGTATAAATTATAAAACTCTAATTCCCCTAAGAGAAGAACATATTATTCCCCGTCCTGAAAGGAAGGGGTTAGGGGAAGGTCCTATGATTAATCCATCAATAGAATTCCACCTTCATCACCCATTGATGAAGCGTATCGTTGACC
>JAKSLI010000034.1 GCA_024401305.1 Bacteroidaceae bacterium
GAACTTAAATTAAAAATGAAAAGTGAAAAATGAAAAGTAAGGATATAGAAATATTGATAGAGAAGTATCTCAACGGCGAGACAACTCCCGAAGAGGAGAAGGCTCTGGCTGCGGAAGTGTCTCGTGATGATGCTCCACAGGAATGGAAGATCATCGCCGAGATGCTTGGGGAACTGACTGTTGACGAAGCTCTCTACGACAATATGATGGCAGAGCGCAACAAGAAGTCTCGCATCATGAAGCTATGGCCATGGGTAGCAGCTGCGTGTGTGGCGGCAATACTTTTGATGATTCCTACACCACCGAAAAGCCCGCTAACCCCAGAACGTGGGGAATCTGTTGCTAAGGTAGAGGAAGTTAAATCAGAAACATCTAAAAGCCCCCTAACCCCCGAACGGGGGAATTCTGTTGCAAGACAGGAGGCTACCGTTATTGGTGGAAAGGCTGAATCAGCAAGTGTTACCAAGCCAAAAGTCAATACGGTAATGAAAACTACTACGACAAATCTGATTGCGAAGGTTGAATTGACAGAAGAAACATCGCAACCGACGGAGCTAGCTTCCGAACCAGCAACCGCAAATCCTTCTTCCGAACCTTCCCAAGCAGCAGAAGATATTTTTGATGCTACCCTTGCAAATGTCAGACGCGCAGCATTACAGAAGATGATGTCTTGTGATATGCAATGCATGAACGAGGACATCAACCTACGCGCCACCCATTTGTCCACTTTAATCCAAGAACAAAACCAATGATATTTGGCAATTATATGCAACCAGGCACATAAACCACTGATTATATTTTTAACCGCAGATTCAACCAAATTCACGCAGATTGAACCAAATTTATATTTATAATTGAACCAAATTATGCTACGCGGCAGCATCTTTTGAATTATAAAAAAGAATTATCTGCGTCAATCTGCGTGAATTTGGTTGAATCTGCGGTTTAATATTAAGTCACTTACTTATGAAAAAAACAATATTTATAATAATATCAATCCTCTCCAGCATCCCGATGTTTGCCCAAACCTCCCTGAATGAAGAGTTTTGGAACCTCCTTCCATTATCCGAGGAGATGTCCAACGTCGAATGGGAAATTTTTGGAGAGAATGGCGACAGTCTGCATCTCTATGTGTTCGTTGAGCAGTTTGATGACTCTGTTGATCCAATGCTGTATCTTAACAATGACAGCGTAGACATCAGCCGTTTTGCTGCCAAAGACAAGATGGGAAACATCATCACTCAGGCAAAGGACCTTGCCGAACAGATAAAACAGCAGAAACGACAAGTTAACGAGACGTACGACAAAATAATGGCAACGCTGCATAGAATCTCCAAAATGGCATATACACAGAACCATTGGGAAAGACATCAGGGCGGCAAAGACGAGATTCTCTGGACAATGAAACTGAAGGAAGGTGACGCGGAGATAAAGTTCAAGCTGTCGCCTCTTGACGGAACTTCCCTACACCCAGAACTGCTCTGGCTCCTACCTAAAAGCAGCGGTTGCGTAGAAGTTATATGCAAACTGGCAGAGCCTGCCATAAAATACGATGAAAACAACGAACGTTACTTAAAAATAATCTTAGAAAAATGAAACAAATACTTACAATAATATCCCTCTTTTGCTGCATCAGTATGGCAGCACAGGACAGAACACCGTTGGACAAGGTGTTTGAGGAAATCTCCGCAATCTTATCTGTTCCGAGTAATAATTATAAGCAGAAGATAAACCATGGAGATGGCGTTGTCATGTACGTTCATAATGATGTGATTGGAAAGCATTTTCTTTGTACCAAGGAATGTGGTACATCCAACGATTCTGGCGATATGACAACAGAAGAGGTGGAACTGGCAAATGCCAAAAACGGAAAAATCTTTGATGCTATATTCAAAGTAGTTGGCGACAATCTTGACTCTCTGATGCAAATCTCGGAAGAGAGCTACCACTATGAGTCGCACATTAATGGCAACGACACCATTATATACGACATCTGCTTGAAGAATGGCGAGGATACGGTCAAGGCTATAAAGGCAAGTAACGGTTCGATGATCTTTCCAAATGCTCTGGAAACAGTATCCCTGAACTTTACTACCAGCAAGAAAGCATGCGGAAAGCACGTTAGTGGAATGGAAATACTCTCTTTCTACAAGAATGTGTATCTGCCAGAAAGGAAAAGCTATCTTTTTGAGAAGGAGCCATATCTGAAAAAGATTATTCCCCTATTGAAGCAGAAGGGCATAAAATCATGGAAATTCACTTGGGCACAGGGCGCAGATTTTGATGTCGATGCCAATATGGGTAAGGAGATTGCATGGGGTGAAAGTGTGGCATTCACAAACGAAGGTCACACCACTGGTACGATGTTTTTCATTCCTCGTGAGAAGAAAGAACTTGCAGAAGCTATCTTTACATCAATAGACAGCATCACGCTTGCCCATACTGACCTCCATCCTGAGCAGAGATTTAGTTATGCATATAATGCTCCAGAAAGAGTGTTACAGAACGTAGAAGCTAAACACATCACTCAGATGTTCAACGGCCGTACTGGAGAAGAGCATGTATCAACAAAGGTATTATTAGGAGCAACTCCAGATGGCTACTACATAGCTGTGATGGATGTCACAAACAGCCTCTTTGTACCACATGAATGGTATAAGCTCAAGAGCTTTGTTGACGGCAAGAAGAAGTATATATAGTAGATTAAGCTATTAAGACCTAGCCCCTCCCAAGTTTAGCGGGAGGGGCTTTTTGTAATATGAAGATTGCAAAATGAGTGATAAAGGATTGGGCTTCATTTTTTATAATTAACATTTCTTTTGATTTATTTTGGGTTATGCTTAAAATACCATAAATTTGCCGCGTAAAATTAATCTTTAAACTAACCTTAAACCATAAACCTTAAACCATAAACCTTAAACCTTAAACCATAAACCTTAAACCATAAACCTTAAACTATAATTTATACTTTTAACTTTATAAAACTAATTTAAATCTAACCGTATGAGAAAATTTTTCTTTTTGATCGGTGCGCTTGTTTCTGTATTCTCTACAGCTTCGGCATGGGAGAAGCCAGCTGCTCCTGCAGTTCAGGCTCTCGCTACTGACGGAGAAACTGAGCAGTACATTTACAACGAAGGCACTGGAGGTTTCCTTGTAGGTGACAACAACTGGTTCACTCGTGCATCAGCGTTGAAGACCCTTGGTTACAAATGGAAGGTTTTGATCGTTGACGAAACCATGCCTTACTATGCTCTCATGGACAATGTAGAGCGCAACAATGACGGAAAGCCAGCAGATTGGGGCTACCGCCGCATGTTCTGCGACAATGCTTCTGCCATTTGGGTGGACAATGACAATGGTCTGAACAATGCTACATGGAAGATTGACTTCCTCGCTGGCAACAAGTTCACTATCAGCAACGACGGTGCTGACGCTGACGGTAATCCTATCGATGGTCTTTTCGGTGTTCGTGACGCTTCTACTAACGACACTCGTTGCTACTTCTCTTCTGCTTACCCAGAGGAAACCCTCAACACAGTTTGGTATGCAACTTCAATTGCTGAGTACGAGAGATATTCATCAGCTATCGCCATTTATGACGCTGCTATGGAGCTCAAGAGTGAAATTGACAAGGCTAAGGCTAAGTATCCTTCACTTGACATCTCTGCTCAGGAGGCTGTTTACAATAACTCAAACTCTACACTTGACGAGCTCAAGGCTGCCATCGAGGCTGTTAAGGAGGCTGTTCGCAAGGCTGACGCTGCTGCAAACGAGGCTGCTGCAACTTGGGATTCTCCAATCGACCTCACTTCAATGATCGACAACCCAAGCTTCGAGACAGGTGAGATGGGTGCTTGGACAACAGCTGGTTCTGGTGGTGACACTGGCGTTAAGGCTATCGGCGAGGTAGGCTCAACTTACTATTGCGCTAACTCTGACGGTACTTACGTGTTCAACACTTGGGGTCGCACACCTCTCGTAGTTAACCAGAAGCTCGAAAACATGCCTAAGGGTGTTTACAAGCTCACTGCTCTCTATGCTTCTGACCATGGTAACATCGGTCGCCTCCTCGCTAATGCCGACACTCTCGACATCGCTGCTGGCGCTGACAAGTTCGATATGGTTGAAGGTACATTGACAGCTGCTTCTGCTGATGGTGTTCTCAACATCGGTATGACTTCAAACGAATGGTTCAAGGCTGACAACTTCCGCCTCATGTATCACGGTAACAACAAGGAAGCTGCTCAGGCTTACTTCCAGGCTGCTGCTCCTGCTTACAGTGAGGATGAGCTTATCACAGAAAGCCTTCTCAACACTTACAACGAAACTGTAAGCTCTGCTCTCGCAGGCATCACTTCTGTAGAGTCAGCTATCAGCGCTTTGGCATCTCTCCAGGATCTCGTTGGCCAGATTGCTGTGAACAAGGAAACTTGGAAGACATACCAGGATAAGCTCAAGACAGCTCAGGAAACTCTCCAGGACCCTAACATCGACCAGAGTGCTTCTGCTGTATTGGCTCTCAGCGACTACCTCATGGAGTCTGAGGACTACATCAACAACAAGGAGTTCACCACAGACGAACTTCTCCAGGAGATCGCTAAGCTCGACCAGATGATCAAGGACGCTATGCAGTGTCTCAAGGGTGGTGCAGACTTCACTCACTTCCTCAAGAATCCTGAAATGGATGCAGCTGCTGGTTGGAACGGTTCACCTACAATCAACGCTAAGTGTGGTGAGAAGTACGGTCTCAACGCTGACTTCGATGTATATCAGGAAGTAGAAAATGTTCCTGTAGGTCTCTACGAAATCTCTATGCAGGGCTTCTATCGCGAATTCCGTGATGACGATGCCAACAAGACAGCTTGGTACAATGTATTCGAGAATACTGAAGACGCTCGCACATTCAAGGCTGGCGCTCCAAAGCCAATCGCATTCGTTTACATGAACACTAACAAGAACCCTCTCAACTGCGTTTACGAATACGCTCAGGCTGGTTCTTACGATGCTGACACTCAGGTCTTCACTTGTGATTTCTATGGTTCAGGCTTCTCTACAGACCCATACAACCTCTACGCTTATCCAAACGATATGGCAACTGCTGCAAAGGCATTTGCTGAAGGCGCATACAAGGTTTCTGCTTACGGTCTCGTAGCTAAGGATGGCGACAAGCTCCGTCTCGGTGTGAAGGGTCATCTCGGTAGTTCTGACTGGGCTATCTTCGATAACTTCAAGCTCACATTCCGTGCTAAGGACGAAGCTATTATCAACAAGCTTCTCCCAGACGCAAAGGCTTCTCTCGACCTCACAGGCAAGAAGGTTGGTAAGGATGTAAAGGAACTCGTTGCCAACACTATCAAGGCTGCTGAAAGCGCATCTACAGTTGACCAGAAGTTCGACGCTCTCGCTAAGTGCTTCGAGCTCGGTGATGTAATCGAAGCTTCTGTTGCATTGTTCAACAACCTTGAGGCTGCTCTCGGCGATCTCCAGACAGCTATTAACAACGCAAGCTCTATCGGCGTAGCTGAATCTACAATGACTGAAGCAGGCGTTCTCATGAACAACGCTTACGAAGGTTGGGATAAGGGTACTTATACTGACGCTGAAGCAGAGGAAGCTATCAAGGCTATCCAGGAAATGATCAACAAGCTCCAGATTCCTGAGTTCATCGGTTCTGACGAAACTCCTGGTGACTTCACAGGCTTCATCAAGGATGCTGGTCTCGACGGTCTTACAGTAGCAGACAGCAACTTCGGTGCTTGGTCATTCACAAAGAACGGTGGTAACGGCCCTATGTTCCCTTACGGTGCTGCTTCAAGTACAGCAGTAGAGTTCTGGAACGCTACAGCTGCTAACCTCCAGTTCACTCTCACTCAGAAGATCCTTGGTCTCCCTGCAGGCAAGTATGGTCTCTTCGTTGACGCTGCAAACAGCTACAACGCTCAGGCACATGTTGGTGACCCAGGTCGTGCTTATCTCTTCGCTGAAACTGAAGGCAAGACAGTAGTTCCTTCTGTAGCTATCGAGCCTAAGGAAGACGATGCAACAGTTTACGACATTTACTGCGTAATCTTCACAGTAGAAGAAGGTGATGTAGTAACAGTAGGTATCAAGACTGTTAGCCCAATGGACGCTCGCTGGTTCAGCTGCGACAACTTCCGTCTCGAATGTTACGGCAAGAACAGCTCTAAGACTGATACACCAGACAACATGAACGGTGCTACAGCTATCCAGAACACAGTTTCTGAATCAGTTGCTACTCCAGTTGCAATCTACAACATGTCAGGTGTTCAGATGCCAAGTCTCCACAAGGGTCTTAACATCGTTCGCATGAGCGACGGTAAGGTTCGCAAGATTATGGTTAAGTAATCTGTAATATATCCATAAAGGAACTGGAGAAGGTCAATCCTTCGCCAGTTCCTTCTTTTCATTTCTTCATAATTAAAACAAAAACAATAAAAACCGCATAAAAGAGAAGATGGCTTTGCCATTGATGCTTTGCCTTCGTGATTTTCCTAGTGAGCAAGCTCACAGACAAAATCCCAAATTCAAACCATCACTCTACGAGTTTCTTCTCTTTCATGCAAAAAACAGGAAAAACATTCCTATGTCGCCAATGTATCTAATGTTGACCGTGGTTGCTTGTTTTTAGCGAAGCGTTGTTTTTTGTTTTTGTTAAAAGAATCCAAGGTTAAAACCTATATAAAAGAAGAGGGTAGAGGAAAACTCATGAGCTCACGCTCCACCTGTTTGACAATTCTTATAATGCAATATATAAATACTACCAAATATGAGCAAAACAAACGCTACAACGAAACATGCATCTGTAAGACGGAGGTCTAGGCAACAGCTGCTGAAGATGCTTGCTGCTGCGGGATTGTTCCTTGGCTCAGGATTTCTACAGTCTTGTGAGAAGGACATACTCGAAGGACAACCTGAGTGGTTGGGCAACTCTATTTACGAGCGTCTGCAAGAAGGTATTGAGACGAACGACGGACAAGTCCGCTCTTTCAATACCACGCTGAGGTTGATTCAAGACCTTGGCTATGAGGAAACCTTGGGACGCACAGGTTCAAAAACTCTTTTCGTCACGCCTGATGATGTTTATTCAAAATGGTTCGCGGAGAAGGGCATCTCTTATGAGCAGATGACAATGGCTCAGAAGAAGCAGATGTTCCACAATTCAATGATCAACAATGCCTACCTCATTGGCTTGATGTCGAATGTAAGTGGAAATCCGCCAGAGGAAGGAAACTGTATGCGTCGCGAAACGGCAAACACGGTCTATGACTCTATCCCAACAATCAATGTATCGGATATGCCTGTCAATCCGATGGGCAACTTCTCGAAGGATGTATGGGCTGAGTTCAGGGAAGAAGGCAAGGGAATCCGCGTCTGCAAGGATGAATCTACTGCCCCAATGATTCACTTCCTCCCAGCTTTCATGGAGAAGAACAACATTACCGCAGAAGACCTTACCATCATCTCCAACGGAGAATCGAACACGACTACCGACAGTTGGATCAGCGGAAAGAAGGTCATCAGCAAGGAGCAGACTTGCAAGAACGGCTATATCTATGTCATCGACGGTGTGATAGAGAGTGCCTCAAACATGGCTCAGGCTATTCATGACCAGCCGAACACAAAGATGTGGGCGCAGGCTATCGACCGCTATTCTTGTCCTGTGAGAATAACTGGCAACACTCTCAAGAATTTCCAGGATGCCTACAACACCCAGGATAATCTTTACAGCCTTCGCTATTTCACCGGCTATAATAAGAATAATGTAAGGGCACCTTTCCTGAAGGGTGGTTCGCTCGAGGACGAGCTCAACGCTCGCGGTACTCTTCGCTTTGACCCGGGATGGAACCAGTATCAGGTGCCTACCTCTACACAGACAATGGCTCACGACGCTGCGATGATGATTGTGCCTACTGACGAAGCCATCAAGGAATGGCTCGAGAATGGCGCTGGTAAGGACATCAACGAGCGTTTCGGCTCTTGGGAGAACATCGACTACGAAACTCTTGCTACGCTCATCAACGTGAACATGCTCGAGTCGTTTGTAAGTTCGGTTCCTTCAAAGTTCTCTGCCGTTCTTGACAACACTTCCCAGCGTGAGCTCGGCATCAAGAAAGAGCATATCGTGAAGTGCATAATGTGCTGTAATGGAGTTGTTTACATCGTCAACCAGGTTTATTCTCCTGACTCATACGACTCTGTAATCTATCCTGCTGAACTTCAGACACATGGTACTTATAGCGTAATCAACCATGCTCTCACAGGTTATTACAGTACATACTCTTCAGCAAACGATTTCAGCCCATATCTTTCTTCTATGGAATCTCGTTTTGCGCTTATCATTCCTTATAACACTACAACATCGAAGGCTGCAACGGTTCAGGCAAAAAGTAAGGTGTTCCGTATCATCGACCCTTGCTCTTACGGTTTGCCAACACAGAGAATCATTGAGTTCTTCTATTCGGAAGACAAGGTTCAGGGCATTTCGTACGAGTTTGATCCAAATGCTGCTGAGATTATTCCGCAAACAGTCACAAACCTTCCTGAGCGCGTAGTTCAGAACCGTCTGTATGACCTTATCGACAACAACATCATCGTTGGTGATATCGTTGATGGTCAGCGCTTCTACAAGTCAAAGACTGGTAGCATCCTCGAGGCTTACAAGAAGAACGGCCAGCAGTATATCAATGGCGGTTACCAGATAGAGAAGGGTGAAGAGCTGCTCTTCCCAGACTCTTGTATCGTGCACAAGGGTAATGGTGTGACTTACGGCGCTGCTTGTGCGGATGTTGCCGGCGACAAGATCGTTGCTGTTCCAATGACTGCCACAAAGTCTGTTTACCAGATTCTCCAGGAAGAAAAGTCGGACACTCTCTTCTATCATCTTCTCTCTGCCTCAGACCTTCTCTCTACAAAGGAAGGTGCCAACGAACCTGCCGGCAGCGATAACAAGAACATCAATATCTTCGACAGCTACAACTATACTGTCTATGTTCCAGAAGATGCAAAGATAAAGGACCTCATCGACAAGGGCTATCTCCCAACATGGGAAGATTACGATGCTCTCGCTGATGCGGAAGATGCAGGCAATGCCGACGCTAAGAAGATGCGCGAGGTCATCAAGAACCGCATCAACAATTTCTTGCGCTACCATATCCAGGATAACTCTGTGCTTATCCATGGCGAGAATGTGTCGCAAAGCTATGAAACCGGTAAGTTGAATCCTAAAAACAACCGATTCTTCACTCTCAATGTTACTGCCAACGCTTCAAGCTTGACCGTGGTTGACAACATCGGCAATAAGTGCAATGTGGTCAAGGACGGAAACCTCTACAATAAGCTTGCTCGCGAATACTGGATTTCAAACAAGGGAAAAGCGAATGCCGAACTCACTTCTTCTTCACATGCCGTGATTCACAAGATTGATGGCGTTCTCCTTTTCGACAAGAGCCAGCTTACAAGTTGGAGAGACGAAGCTAGAAAGTAATAAATGCGAAATTGTATGGAAAACATAATAAATAGATTAGCAAGTCATTACAGGATGCTGCTCATGGCATGCATGCTGTTTGTCTGCTCCTCTGCAGTGGCGCAAATAACCTCTGTTCACGGTACCGTAAGCGATGACTTCGGACCGCTGATTGGTGCTTCTGTATGTGAGGTGGACGGAAATAACCGTATCATCGAGTCTGCTCTTACAGACTTGAACGGTAACTTTACCATGAAGGTGAAGAATCCAAAGGACAAACTTCGTATTTCATATATCGGTTACAAGACCTTGTTCTTGAAGTTCGACCGTTCTACATACGAAGTGAAAATGGAAGAAGAAGGCCAACTTCAAGAGGTTGTTGTTACTACAACACGAAGAATGAATGGTAACGGTCTCGCAATTCCTGAACGAGAGGTTTCATACGCTTACCAGGGCTTGAGTACAAAGGACTTTGAAGGTCTCGGTCTCAACACGGTGGATGAAGCTCTCCAGGGTCGTATTGCCGGTCTCGATATTGTAGGAAACTCAGGTAACCTCGGTTCCGGTTCTACAATGCGTCTTCGTGGTTCTGGTTCACTTTCTTCTCTCACAGATGCCAACCCGCTTATCGTTGTCGATGGCAATGTTCGTGAAGTTGACCTCTCAAGCTTTGATGTTGCCTCTGCAAGCGACGAGAAGTTTGCCGAACTCCTTAACATCAATGCTGACGATATCGCGGAAATCCGCGTGCTCAAGGATGCTTCCGCAACAGCTGTTTACGGTTCGCAAGGTGGTAATGGTGTTATCGAGCTTACTACAAAGCGTGGTTCAAAGGGCAAGCCAAAGGTGACTTATACAGCCAAGATGACTGCCACTTACCAGCCTCAGGGCATGAAACTCCTTAATGGTGACGACTACACGATGCTCCTTAAGGAAGCTTACTTCAACCCTGAGCAGAACGACGCGGCAAGCAACATCCCAGAAATCAGCTATTTGCCTCTTTCTAGTTTCTCTGAAGCAAATCAGTATAACGACAACACCGACTGGCGTGATGCCGTAACACAGTGGGGTCTTCGTCAGAATCACTATGTTTCCCTTCGTGGTGGTGGTGATAAGGCGCAGTTCTCTATTTCTGCCGGTTACGACCATGAGACAGGTACAGTCATAGCACAGAAGCTTCAGCGTTTCTCTACTCGTGTGAACCTTGACTATAACATCAGCCAGCGTATCCGAGTTTCAACAAACTTCTCCCTCATCCGTACCCAGAATCATCAGAACTCTGATAATCTTCTTGCCATCGCACAGAAGAAGATGCCTAACATGAGTATCTATGAGGAAGACATCTACGGAAACGATATTCCTGGACATTATTATAATATGATCCAGAGCGGTCCTCATATCGGCAGCGAAATCTTCAAGGACGACCAGCGCGGATATGTGAACCCTGTGGCAAGTGCATATCTCGCCAAGAATGTTTCCACCAAATTCGACATCAACCCAGAGTTGATCATCAACTACGAGCTTCTTGGCATGGACAATGAGCACCATCGTCTTACTTGGAACGGACGCGTCTATACCAATGTGTTCAATAACTACAACGACAAGTTCTACCCTGCAGAACTCGTTACTACTGCTTGGTCAAGTGGTCATAACACTTCTGACATCTACAGTTCAAAGAGCGTAAGCTTCACCACAAAGCACTCTCTTACATTTACTCCATACTTCAAAAACAAGGATCATTCGGCAATGTTCCTCGGTCGTTTTGAGATGACTTCCGGTTCTTCAAGTTGGCAATCTACTGCAGGCAAGGGTCTTCCTTCTGGCGGTATTGAGAACCCTATTGCTGGTGGTCTTGTTACTGGTCTTGGTTCAAGCTATTCACAGTGGCGTTCAATGTTCTTCACTTTCCTTGCACACTACGCATTCAAGGATGGTCGCTATAGTGCAGACGTTTCCGCTCGTGCCGATGGTGTGACAAAGTTTGGTCCGAATAACCGTTGGGGATATTTCCCAGCAGTCTCTCTCCGTTGGAATGTTATCGACGAGCCTTTCATGAAGCCTTTGCGCTCTTGGATGTCAATGCTTTCAATCCGTCCTTCTTGGGGTGTTGTAGGTACTGCGCCAAACCAGAACTATCTCTATACTTCAAAATATGGAGCAAGCAGCATGTATCTCGATATGTCTGCAATGTCTCCTCTTAACCTCCGACTCACAAAACTCAAGTGGGAGATGGTTAACCAGTATAACCTTGGTTTCGACCTCGGATTCATGAACGACAGACTCAAGCTCGTATTTGAGGTGTTCAATTCTACTCGTTCAAACATGCTTATGGGTAACTACAGAATCCCTTCAAATGCTGGTTACTCTTCTGTAGCTTACTATAACACAGGTAAGCTTCGTAACACAGGTTGGGAGTTCCATATCAATACAAACCGTCTTATAAAGATTGGCAAGGATTTCACTACCGATTTCAATGTGAACTTCTCTAACAACAGAAGTGAGCTCCTTGAAATGGATCCTACCGTATTGGAGAACATGAACTCTACATTCAACAATGACAACAGACAGGTTCTTTCTCGCGTCCAGTTGAACAACCCTCTCAATGCAATCTACGGTTTCCGTTCAAAGGGTGTCTTCATGTATCAGTATGAGACAATCAAGAATATGCCAGCTGAACAGCAGCAAGCATTCATTGATGCCGGAAACACAGCTCCTGTAGCTCTCAATGCTGACGGCAAGATCATCCGCGACGATAAGGGCGATCCTATCCAGATGATGTTCAACTACAACAATGACGGAACAGGACGTAACTATAAGTTCAAGGGTGGTGATGCCATTTACGAGGATATCAACAATGACGGTCAGATCAATGCACTCGACATTGTATATCTCGGCTCTTCACTTCCTAAGCTTATGGGTGGTTTCGGCTTGAACATGAACTACAAGGCTTGGCGTTTGGCAGCACAGTTCACTTATCGTATCGGTGTTGACATCATCAACCTTGCTCGTCTTGATGCAGAGGCAATGAGTACCAACAACAACCAAAGCCAGGCTGTGAACTATCGTTGGCGTAAGGAGGGTGATATTACTTCAATCCCTCGTGCCATGTATGGTGTAAAGACCAACTATAACACTCTTATCAGCGACCGCTTTGTAGAGGATGGTTCTTATCTCCGTATGTCATACATCCAGCTTTCTTACTCTTTGAACAGCAAGCAGTTGAAGTCGCTCGGACTTGGCAGAATCAGTTTCCACCTTTCTGCTAACAACCCATTGATCTTGACAAAA
Organism: Bacteroidaceae bacterium; assembly: GCA_024401305.1. GTDB lineage: Bacteria > Bacteroidota > Bacteroidia > Bacteroidales > Bacteroidaceae > Prevotella. The sequence goes on from JAKSLI010000034.1 coordinate 12,776, forward strand.
TATACGGGTGTTGACCCTGATATCTCTGCAGGTCTCTATAATCCTGCACAAGATAATGGCCAGACTCCTCGTGCTCGTTCTTATACATTAAGTCTTGGAATTGAGTTCTAATAATGGCAAAACACAATATACATATATGAAATACAGTACATTATATAATAAGACCAAGAATTTCGGATTATCGGCAGCCCTGCTTATAGGTGGAATGTCACTCTCTGGCTGTAGCGATTTTCTTGAAATAAAGCCACAGAATGAGATTATTCTCGAGCAGTTCTGGAATGAGCAGAAGGATGTTGAGAATATCGTCACTGGCTGCTATTCTGCCATGCAGAGCTATGGTATGATCAGTCGTATGATGATTTGGGGTGAATTCCGTTCGGAGAATATCGTGAACAACGGTACGATTACGGATGACATCAATCTCGAGCGTCTTCTGAAGGAAAACATTACTGCCAACAATATCTATACCAACTGGTCGGAATTCTATGGCATAATAAATCGTTGCAATACTGTCATCAAGTATGCTCCTATCGTAGCAGAAAAGGATCCAGCCTATACTACAAGTCAGTTGAACGCGCATATTGCAGAGGTTACGGCTATCCGTTCGCTTTGCTACTTCTATCTCATCCGCACTTTCCGCGATGTTCCTTACTCTGATGAGCCTTTCCTCGACGATGACCAAACGCTGAATCTGCCTGCTACTTCGTTCAACGAGATTCTTCCAAAGCTCATTACTTCACTCGAGAATGTTGTAAACAATTCCCTGAACAAGTATCCTGAAAAGAATACTACTGCCTATTGGGACTACAATTGCAATAGAGTGACAAAGCCTTTGATCTATTCTCTTCTTTGTGAGATGTATCTTTGGCAGAAAGACTATGCAAATTGTGTCAAGTATGCTGACCTTATAATTGAATCAAAGAAGAAGGACGCTAAGGAAGCAGGCTATCTGTCAAGTGATTTTGAGAACTTCTACGGATATCCTCTCATCTCTTCTCGTTCAAGAGGCTCAAATGAATATGGAAATGCGTTCAATCAGATTTTCGTAAAAAACAACAGTATGGAATCCATATTTGAACTCAATTTCCGTAAGGATGACAACGACGGTCGCTTGAATTGCAACGGTCCTGTATGCTTCTTCTATGGTGGTGGTACAAGAGTTCCTTTCGTCAAGCCTTCTACTTACGTATCTAACGACGAACGTGATAAGCTTTACAATGTATATGCTAAGGAGAACGAAGGTTATGATGGCCGTTCATACGAGAACATCCGTTTTGATACCGGTGGCTCTCCTACAGGAATAAACAAATATGCTACACGCGGAAGTGTAACGCTTACAAGTACAACAACACCATACAAGAATCCTACTGCTTATGGTACACTTTGGCCTACTTACGACAACAACAAGCAGTCGCGTAACAAGTCAAACTATATCTTGTATCGTCTCACAGACATCATGCTGTTGAAGGCAGAAGCTATCGCACAGATGATTTCTACAGATGGAACTCTCGTTGAAGGAACTCCTGATTACGACCTCTTGTTGGAGGCATTTGAACTTGTTGATGCCGTTAACAAACGCTCGCTTATCGAGTCAACTCCTTACAAGCATGTATTGGATATCACAAATTACGCTTCAAAGCAACAGCTCACAAACTTGATCTTTGATGAACGTAACCGTGAATTGATGTTTGAAGGAAAACGCTATTTTGACCTTGTTCGTCGCTCTTGGCGTGAAGGCGATACTGAGTATCTCAGCAATAAGGTTACAAACAAGGATCCTCAAACGGCTTCTGTCGTTAAGAGTAAGATGCAAAAGATGGATGCTATTTTCTGGCCTTATAATCTTGATGAACTTAAGGTTAACCACAATCTCAAGCAGAATGCAGCCTTCGGTAGTGGTGAAAATGGTAACTTTGAACATTCTAAATAGTTTTGCAAAATGAAAAAGTTTATATTCAACATATTGTTTTTCGTCGGAGTCACTTCTTTGGTGATGCCAACAGTGATGTCATGTTCTGACGAACCTGATGCGGAAAACTACTACACTTTCACCGGCAAGATGATGAGTCAATATCTCAAGACAAATGAGGATTTGAGTCAGTTTGCTTCTGTAGTGGAACGCGCAGGACTTATGGATCAGCTTTCGGCTTACGGTAAATATACTTGCTTCGCACCTAACAATCAGGCAATCGATAAGTATCTCCAATCTATTGGAAAGAGTTCCATCGAACAGCTTTCTGATGCCGATTGCGATACTTTGGCAAGAACTCACCTTGTGAACTCTCTCTATTCTACATCCGACATGAGTAGATTTGATAACGGTATCCTTACTACTCAGAACATGATGCGCCGAAACATCAGCGTATCGCACGATAGGGATGCAGAAGGAAATACTGTTATCGTTCTCAATAAAGATGCGCAGATCTATTTCATCCATCAGGATGACTCTGTAGAGAATGGTATTGTTCAGCAGATCAATGCTGTCATTCCTAACTCGGTGAAGTCAATTGCCAATCTCATCAAGAACGATGAGAAGGTAAGCATCTTCTACGAGGCGTTGAAGCGTACTGGTATTGAGATGGTTCTCGATACAATGATCTCAGACAAGACCTACAACAAGGATGCTTATCGCGAATACTACAGCTATGACACTGGTGCTGAAGGTGCTGAATGGGCTATCGTCCCAAAGACAAAGAACTATGGATTCACAGCATTCCTTGTGCCAAACGAAACTCTCAAGGAGAAGTACGGTATTACAGATGTGGAAGGACTTTACAATCTGGCTTGTAAGATTTATGACCCGATGTATCCAGAGGATGCAAATGCTGAAGGTCATGACTTCAACCAGCTTGACAATCCTGTAAACCCATTGTATCGCTTCATCTCTTATCACCTCCTTGACCGTAATGTGCAAGGTCTGAACTATCTTACTGTACGCGAAGACCTCGGTGTTGATGCTGATTTGGCAAATACTACTGACTGGTACACTACTATGCTGCCAGGAACAATGATCAAGGCTGAGCACCTTATCAATCTCAAGTGGGTTGGTGCGGATGATGTCAAGAATGGTTACTACATCAATCGCCGTTATGACAACACTACTTACTTTGAACCAGGTGTAAATGTTTATAATCCTGATGAGACAGTTGATGCCATCAACGGTATTTACTTCTATGTAACAGACATCCTGAAGTTTGACAAGACTACACAGGAAGTAATCGACAACTGCCGCATCCGCATGGATTTCTCAACTATCTTCCCAGAGATTGCTACAAACAATCTTAGAATGAACGGAAAGTGGAGCGACTACTCTCGTAAGAATCTTACAGATGATGATATCGGCTACAACTATATCTTCCCTGATGGATATCTGAAGGGCGTCAAGGTTGCCGGTACGGATGCCAAGTTCGTTTATCGTCGTCCTCGTTTGAACTTCTATTCTATGCATGGCGATGAGATGGTAGCAAATGGTGTGTTTGACATCACATTCAATCTTCCACCTTTCCCATTTGAGGGTGAGTGGCAGCTTCGTCTTGGCTTTGCTCCAATGACAACAGCTCCTCGTGGTGCTATTCAGATCTTCTTTGATGGCCAGGCTACTGGTATTCCTTTGAATATGGACTTGCTCATCAACTCTCCTGAAATCTATGGCGGTTCTTCATTCCCTTCATATTCTTCAATACGAGAAGACGACGAAAAGCGCCAGGCTGACTTTAAGATCTTAAAGAACAAAGGCTATTACCGCGGTCCTTTCTCAATCTTCCACGGAACTGATAATGATGCTTCAAAGGGTGAGAAGTTCGCCCAGCAGCCATCTACCGTTCGTAAGGTGCTTTGTAATGTTACCGTTACTAAGGAAAATCTTGGTAAAATACATACTCTTCGAATAAAGAACGTTTCCCAAAAGAACGCAAGCAATAAAGAGGCTATGCTCGACTATCTCGAACTTGTGCCAAAGAGCGTTTATGGCGTTGGTGGAGAAAGCGGTCAATCTGAAGACGATCTATAATAAGGTTATAACCTACCAACCTCAAAACCTTAAAAAATTATGAAAATCAAAAATACAATATTAGCCGTTTCTCTATTCATGAGTGCTGCAACTGCATGCACCGATGAATGGAACGAGCATTATTCTGCTGCTCAACTTGGCGATGGTGTGACATTGTGGACTACAATCAACAATGACGAGTCACTGTCAAACTTCAAGCAGGTGCTTCAGGCAGCTAACTATGATGCTTCGCTCAATGGAAGTCAGATCTTTACTGTCTTTGCTCCAACGAACGATGAACTCACAGCAGAGATGCGCGATAATCTCATACAGCAATATAACGCGGAAAAGACTGCTGGCGTAAAGGAAAAGGAAAACTCTGTCGTTAAGGAATTCATCCAGAACCATATCGCACTTTACAATTATTCCGTTTCTGATGCCATGAAGGATACTACCATCCGAATGATGAATGGTAAACGAGTGGCATTCACAAAGACGCAGTTCGACGGTCGTGATTATATCTCAAAGAACACCCCTAACAAGAATGGCGTGCTCTTCAAGATAAATGATGTTGCTGAATATGTCCCTTCTGTTTACGAGGCACTTGCAAAGGCTGAGAAAGCAGAAAACGTTTGGCAGTATCTTAAACTTTTCCATGAAGACAAGTTCGATTCAAAGAACTCTGTTCCTGGCAATATCATTGATGGTAAGACACACTATCTTGACTCTGTAACGAATAAAAGAAACAAGTTCTTCTCTGAGATGCTGAAAAAAGCGGAAGTTCTCAATGAAGACTCTACTTATTGGATGGTTGTTCCTACAAGTGAAGATTGGGAAAATCTTGTTACCGACTATTCAAAGTACTATCAGTATGATCAGAAGGTAGCGGAACGAGATTCTTTCCAGTATCATTTCCCTCGTTTTGCCGTGCTTGAAGGTACTGCTTTCAGCAAGTCTGCCAATCCAAAACTCTTCAACTCAGGAACAGCATCTGCTTCGGACTCTCTAATGTCCACAAACGCTCTCTCTTATTTTGATCGTCAAAGCAAATTCGGTTCTTATAATTTCAAGTACTATCAGTATGACGATCCTTTCGGAACTGATGGTGTTTTGGCAGATTGTGAAGCTTTCTCTTGCAGTAATGGTAAGCTCTTTATTGCAAACAAGTGGAATATCTCTCCTCGCCAGACATTCCTTCGTGATATCGTGATGGAGGCTGAGAGCGCATCTACAATTGACTCTCTCAATGTGAAGTCTGATAACAACCGTGCTGGTGACACTAACCAGGGAAAGGTTGTTAAGATTACTTCTGACAATCCTTATTACAATAAGATTTCAGGCAACTCTTATCTTGAGATTACTCCAAGTGGTGTTACCAACTTCAGCAAGGCGCTTTTCGATGTCCGTAATGTTCTTTCAAATGTACCTTACGACGTTTATGTTGTAATAGCACCAGCTGAAGCAGGCGATGTTGACGCTACGGATATCCAGAAGCTTCCTGTAACATTCCGTTGTGCTCTCCAGTGCCATAATGAAGAAGGTGAAGCTTACTATATTAATATTGCTGACGGCAAACTCCAATATCCTGTGGCAGATAAGTCGGGAACAATAAACACAAACTATACAAAGAGTGCTGTCTATGGACAGAACAGACAGAATGATCCAACAAAAGTCGATTCTGTATTCATTGGCACAGTGACATTCCCTACTTGCTCAAGCGAAGTTGCTGAACCTCAGGTTAAGTTGCTCTTCCAAAGCTATGTTACAAGTTCTGCGTTTGAAAAAACTGCAAACAGAACATTGCGTCTCGACTGTATTGTGTTCAGACCTCATGAAGATTAATATTGACAGTCTATCCCTAAACAAATAAGTATATAGCTATGAAACGATATATTATATTCGGATTATCACTGCTTTTGGCATGTCCTACTTTTGTGCATGCGCAGGACGACTCTGGCAATGCTAAGGTAAAGACTGTTAAGCGTGATGTTAACAAAAAGTACGAAACTCGAACCGTCAAGGGAAAAGTTGTAAATGCAGCTACAGGAGCTCCTATTTCTGGTGCCATTGTTGGTGCACACGGTCTTGACGGCTATAGTGGTCTTACTAACGATAATGGTGAATACACAGTAAAAGTACCAACATTCTCTTCTGCTATCTTTGTTTCATGTCCTGATTACAATTCTGTAATGTTGGGATTGTCTAATGGTGAGGAGCAACAGACAGCAAAGTTGTTTGCTTCAAATTTCACTGCAGATTACGACAAGCAGATAAATGTTACTTCAGACAAGCATGCTAACGATTTTGATTATAGTAGTGCAATAAACATCAAGGACGAAGTTCAAGGCAAACTTGGTGCCTACGCATACACAAAGTCTAATAACGGCACGCCAGGTGTTGGCTCTACAATATTTATTCAAGGCTTGAATTCCCTTAATGTCAATGCTCAGCCACTCGTTGTAATAGATGGAGTCATTCAAGAGCAGCAGTATGGCAGGGAACTCCTGCATGATGGTTTCGTCAATGACATTCTCTCTAATATCAATCCTGCAGATATAGAAGACGTCACTGTTATGCGAAACGGAACAGCTTTGTATGGAGCACGTGGTGCAAATGGCGTTATCGTTATCAAGACACATCGTGCCAAGTCTATGGCAACACGCATTACAGCAAGCGTTTCTGGTGGTGTTGTCATGAAACCTAAGTTCTACGACATGATGGATGCTGAACAATATCGTGGTTATGCATCTGAAATGCTCAAGACAACTGGCACCAAGATAACAAGTTTCAAGTTCTTGAACCCTGATCCTTCTTACTATTATTACAAGCAGTATCATAATAGCACAGATTGGAAAGAAGGCGTTTATCGCAATGCGTCAACTCAGAATTATGGCGTAAAGGTTGAAGGTGGAGATGATGTCGCTCAGTATAATCTCTCCGTTGGTTACACAGCAGCCAATAGTACGCTTAAATGTAACGATATGAGTCGTTTGAACATCCGCTTCAACACCGACATCAATCTCGGCAAGAAGTTTGATGTTCGTTTCGACGCATCGTTCTCTGACCTTACTCGTGATATCCGTGATGATGCTGCACCAAAAGGCTATGATGAAGGCACACCTACAGCTCCTTCTTTCTTGGCATACGCAAAGGCTCCTTTCATGAGCCCATTCTCTTATGGCAACGGCATGATTTCTGACTCGTTCCTTGATATCAATGACGAATCATATCTTGACGAGGTTCTTTCCGGTTACAGAAACTATAACTATCGTCTTGCCAATCCTTACGCATTGAACGAATATGCTGAGGCAGAAAACAAGAACCGTTTTGAGAATTCAATTCTTAATCTTGCTGTAACACCAAAGTGGAAGTTCAATAATAACTTGTCTCTCTATTCACACTTTAGCTATACTCTTGTAAATACTAACAACAAGTATTACATTCCTGTAAACGGTGTGCCAAGCTATTATGTTTCTTCTGTTTCAGGAACACGCGAGAATCAGGTTGAATCATTGGCATCAAAGCAGAACTCAATCTATAGTGATACTCGTCTTACATGGGAAAATCGCTATGATGCTCATGATCTGAGTGTCTTCGGTGGTTTCCGTATGAGCATTGAGTCATACACTCGCAGTCAGCAGATTGGTTATAACACGGGTAGTGATAAAACTCCATTCATGAGTGCTGCACTTTCAAACCCACAGGCTTTTGGTGTTGACGAGTCATGGCGTACTCTCGATGCTTATCTTCAGGCAAACTACAACTATGCAGGTCGCTACTTCGCTCAGCTTAACTTGACATCAACAGCATCTTCTCGCTTTGGTGTTGAGGCTGACGGTTTGAGCCTTCTTGGTGTAAAATGGGGCTTGTTCCCATCAATTCAGGGCACTTGGATTGTTTCAAACGAATCTTGGTTCCCTAAGAGCAGCGCTATCAATAATCTCTCTCTTACTGCTGGATATGACATTAGCGGTAATGACAATATTGATGTTTATGCTGCACGCACCTTCTTCGGTTCGTCATTGTATCTTAACTCTATTTCAAGTCTTACTGTTCAAGGTGTAGGTAATAAGAGTATCAAGTGGGAAACTACAAGCCGCTTCAACGCTGGTATTCAGGGCAAGTTCCTCAATAACCGTTTGAGTGCTGGTTTCAATTTCTTCAAGTCAAAGACTTCTGACATCCTTACTCTGCAGTCACTTAGTTTCCTTACAGGTATAGAGAACAACTGGTCAAATAATGGCGAGCTGGAGAATACAGGCTTTGATGCTACTCTTCTCGGCAAACTCGTTGCTACAAGAAACTGGTCATGGGAACTTGGAGGTAGCATCGGCCACTATAAGAATAAGGTAACTTCCCTTGGCCTTGGCGCTGGAAAGGATTCTTTTACTACTCAGGTTGGAACAGCAACTATCCTTACAAAAGAAGGCGAAGCTGCTAACCTTTTCTATGGTTATCGCACAAAAGGCGTTTTTGCTACTACCGAACAAGCTCAGCAAGCAGGTCTTTACATAATTGACCAGAATGGTGTTGACAAGCATTACTTCGCAGCCGGTGATGTAATCTTCGATGATGTAAACGGAGATGGTGAAATCAATGACAAAGACCGTGTTGTTATCGGCGACCCTAATCCGGATTTCTACGGAAACATCTTCACTTCTCTGTCATGGAAGAATCTCACACTTGCCGTGAATTTCAATTATTCTTATGGCAACGAAGTGTTCAACTATACGCGTTCACAGCTTGAAGGTGGTTGTCGTTTCCTCAATCAAACCACAGCACTTACACAGCGTTGGCAGATGGAAGGACAGGAAACATCGGTTCCTAAGCTTTCTTTCCAGGACGAGATGGGCAACGCTCGTTTCTCTGATCGTTGGATAGAAGATGCTTCTTTCCTGAAACTTAAGTCTATTACGCTTAGCTACAATCTCCCTATCAAGTCTTCTTTCCTTCAGGGACTTGAGTTCTGGGTTCAAGGAAATAACCTTCTCACCGTTTCAAAGTATCTCGGCACTGATCCGGAGTTCTCTTCATCAGCATCTGTAATCGGTCAGGGTATTGACTATGGTTCACTCGGTTCAAGCCGCAGCATAGTCGGAGGCATTAAGATTAAGCTCTAATAGTTTCTTGATATCCAATAAAACCGAATACACGAAAACTTGAAAATTATAAACTTATGAAACTCATTAATAATATAATAAAGCGAGTTCGTCCTCTAGCATTTGTTGCTGTGGCATCCATGTTTACTGCGTCTTGTGAAGACTTCCTGGATGTTAGCTCAAACACAGTCATTGATGCCAATGACAATCACCTTTCTTCAGCTCGCGACTCTATTTATTCAGTCATCGGTGTGCTCAACAAGATGCAGGCTATTGCAGACCGCACGGTTCTTCTTGGCGAAGCTCGCGCTGACTTGCTGGATATCACATCATCTACTTCAAAGGATCTTCGTGACCTTGCACTCTTTAATGTAGGTGATGACAACAAATACAATTCTCCACGCGACTATTATGCCATCATCAACAACTGCAACTATTTCATTGCTAATGTTGATACTGCGATGACAAACAACCGTAATGAGAATGTTTATCTTAACGAATATGCCGTTGTCAAGGCTGTTCGCGCTTGGACTTATCTCCAGCTCGTTACAACCTACGGCAAAGTTCCTTTCGTAACAGAACCTATTCTTTCAAAAGATGAAGGTGAGGCAAACTATCCAATGTATGGCATAAAGGAAATCTGCGACTTTTTCATAGACAAGGATGGTTTACAACTTCTTGCTGACAATCCTAACATCACTTATCCTTGGTATGGCGACATTAAGGGAACTCCGTCTCGTCTGTTCTATATTCAGATGAATCTTATACTTGGTGACCTTTATCTTTGGCGTGCATCATTGACAAATTCAAAGTCAGATTACCTGGAATCAGCTAAACGTTACTATGATTATCTCTCAAAGCGAAACGGTATAACTACAAGTTCCGCTTATCCAACAACCAGTGGAAGAGTGTATTGGACAAGTGAGTCTTGGGATATGGCTAACGATAGCTGGTCATCATTTATTGTTGACGAGACTAACGGTGCAAATTCGGAAATTATCACTATTATTCCAATGGACTCAATTAAGTCAGAAGGTTATTATAGTGAACTTCGTAGCATTTTCTGCTCTAACTATAATGATGAGCAGAATGTAGGTCTTGTTCCATCACAATCACTTCAGGAACTCTCTGCTGCTCAGGAATATTGCTATTTCGATGAAAATGCAGTGAAATTCACTTATGCACCAAAGGGATTGAATAATTATCTTGACGGTGACCTGCGTCTTGCTGCTAGTTGGTACACAAATGATAACGCGACAAACGATAAGGGTGAGCGTTTCACAACGCAAACCATCTCAAAGTTTGCATATCCAAAGAACGGCAACATCTCACTTTATCGTCGCGGTCAAGTATATCTCCGTTTGGCAGAAGCAATAAATCGTGCTGGCTTCCCACGCTTTGCTTACCAGATACTCTCTTCTGGCGTAAACGATCAAGTAATCAATTATTGCGTTTCCATTTTTGCTGACGAAGAAGATTACGAAACACTCGATTACTTCTCATTCCCACAAGGTAGATATAATGTTGCAATGTGGAAATCGCCAATCCCGGGTGTTCAGCAGATCATGTACGGTAATTTTGATGCAACAAGATATTCTATCGGTATTCATAGTCGTGGTAGTGGCGTTTCTCCTTTCAATGAATTCTATCAAATGCCTTATGGCGAAGCGATCATAGATACAATTGAAATTCGTAACGATGAAGGCGAACTCATCGACTACAACTATAACATCCATAAAGACAGTGAAACACCAGGACTTGTAGAAAAGCAGATGGAAGCTGTTGAGGAAATGATTGTCAACGAGCAAGCCCTTGAAACAGCATTCGAAGGCTATCGTTTCTATGACCTCATGCGAGTTGCATATCGTCGTAATGACCCTTCATACCTTGCCAATAAAGTATATTCACGCAGAGGAAATAAGGGAAGTGCAGACATAAACACAAACCTTCTTGATCCAAACAATTGGTTCTTGAAGTGGAATGGTCAGATAGGTATCTACTAATAGCAGTTCCTACTGCTCAGATTTCCACATATTTCAGAATGATATATTAGTGTCCGGGAGAATGCACACGCTATCTTCTCGGACACACAATTAATAATCCCCAAAACACTAAGCTATGAAAAAACAGATTCTTTTGGCATTGGCAATATTGTTCTGCGCACAGATAGTCAGTGCTTCCAACATCTTGGAAAACAGCGGAAATTCTATCACAGAAAGTGAACTTTCCAATGTGTCGCTCGACCAAGTGCAAAAAGTGCCTCTTGTTGGTACGTGGAAAGACAATGGAGATCTTACCTCAATGTTCATGAGTGCTGATGATGGCGAAGATAATGTTGACATGAAGGATGCAAAGATATATTTGACCTTCACTGCAAACAAGATGACTATGAAGATAGATACTTCCATGGATGCAGATGGCATAGCAATGTCAATGAAGATGACTGCTGATTTCAGTTACACTCGTTCAGGCAAGGTCTTGAATGTGAAATTCATTTCAGCAAAACTCACATCTATTGATATCAACCTCAATCCTGAGATGAAATCAGCATTTGCTGCCCAAGGAATTAACAAGTCACAGCTGAACGAAATGTTCATGCAGCAGTTAGGTCCTGAGTTCGAGAAAGAAATGGCAGATTCTGGCTTAAAACAATGGGATAAACTGACTATCACAAAGCTCACCAACAAGCAGTTGGTACTTAACGATGACACAACATCCATTACATTAACTCGCGTAAAATAGGAGACGATAATAACTTTTCTCTCAAAAACTTATGGAGAAAAACAATAACTGCCGCGTTTTTTTAAAAACGCGGCAGTTTAGCTTTATACTACAAACATGAACTACAAACTAATCTGCTTCTTGATTCCCTTGCCAGTTACGATGAGCGTTGCCTTGCCGCCCTTGCCGTTTGAGCGAACGACAGCAAGAGCCATGCCCTTGTAAGTCTTGCGGGTTGGGGTGGTGTATGAAACGGTGTCCTTGAGATCGCCTGTACCAGTGGCTATGAGAATGGCATTGCCCTTAACCTCAAAGCGGAGATCCTGCTCAGCGTCCTGCACGCGGATGCCGTTCTTGTCGATGAGTTCCACATTTATATAAACGATGTCATCTGAAGTGCTATTCTTGCCAAACTTGCCGTCAGTAGTGAAGCGGATGTCGGCAACGTCGCCAGATGTGGTGAGAGTGCGTTCCTCTACTTCCTTACCCTGGCTGTCCACGCCCACCGCCTTCAGTGTGCCTGGCTCGTAAGGAATGCCGAAGACAGCCTTGAACTCCTCTGCGCGAGTTGTAGGACGTTCGCCGATGAGTTTGCCGTTAAGGTAAAGGCGCACCTTAGGATAACTTGAGCAAATCTCCACATCGATGTTCTTGCCTTCGTGACCTTTCCAGTTCCATGACTCCCATGTAGGCCATACCGACCACATTGTCTCGCGTACCTTGCCGTTGTAGCCGTCTGGTTCCTTCACTGCCATGTAGAGCTTCTCGTGATCAGGATAATAGAGCATCTCGCGATAGTGTGAGATAGGTTTGCGCCAACCGATGAGGTCGATGTCGCCGCAGTAAGCGCCATGCCAAGGGAACTGCTGCTTCATCCATGGCTCGCCGTCGGTTTCGCCTTCATAGAAGAAACGACCGATGCCTGATTCACCGAGATAGTCGATTGCTGTCCATACGACATCGCCAATGACATAAGCATTGTCATGTACCATCTCCCAGTTCTTGAATGCGTCGCGAGGATAACTTTCCGTCTGCCACATCACGCGCTCCGGCACACGCTCATGGTCGCCTTTTGCCTTGAACATCATATAGTTTAAACCTGTGATGTCGAGAACTGCTGCGTGAGGATCATAGATTTCCCAGTCGCTGTCCCATGCGCAGAGAGCTTCAGTAACAGGGCGTGTGTTGTCGTGCTTGAGAATGGCGTTCTTCAGGCGCTGTGCAGTGGTTACGCTGCTGATGTGCTTGCGCTCGATAATCTCGTTGCCGATGCTCCATGAGATAATGCTTGGGTGGTTGCGGTCGCGGAGAACCATTGCTGCTACATCAGCGCTGCTCTCCTGCTTGAAGCGGAGGTGATAGTCGAAGGTATTCTTCTGGTCAGCCCATCCGTCGAAAGCTTCGTCGATGACCATGATGCCGACCTCGTCACATGCAGAGAGAAAATCTTCTGAAGGAGGGTTATGGCTTGTGCGCACGAGGTTGAATCCAGCTTCCTTCATGAGCCTTGCCTTGCGATATTCTGCGTTACGATATGTTGCAGCACCGAGGATGCCGTTGTCGTGATGAGCACAACCACCGTTGATGAGAGTCTTCACGCCATTGATGCGAAGACCGTTCTGTGCGTCGTATTCCACGGTGCGGATGCCGAAGCGCTCTGTCTTTTCGTCAATTACCTTGCCGTCTTCTATGATTTCCACCTTTGCCTCGTAGAGGTTTGGAGTATCAGTGTTCCAGAGCTTTGGGTTGCTGATGGTGAGCTGCTGTGTCACCTTGTTATAGACACTATTTGGCTTGATTGTTACCTCTGGACTTTCCTCCGAAACTTCTGAAACCTTTGAAACTTTTGAAACCGCTGAAGCCACTGACACTCTCACTTTGATGTTTCTTGGAGCATCGCCTTCGTTCTTCAGGTCTGTCTGCACGATGACGACTGCCTCGCTCTTCTCCACCTTCGGAGTGGTAACGGCTACGCCCCAAGGAGCGATGTGAACAGGGTCGCTGACGATGAGCTGCACCTTGCGGTAGATGCCCGAACCTGAGTACCAGCGGCAGTTTTTCTGCTGCGAGTTGTCCACGCGAAGGGCAATCACATTATTGCCCACCTTCAATTGCTTCGTGATGTCAACAACGAAAGGCGTATAACCATAGAAATGACTGCCTACGGAGTCGCCGTTCACATATAGCTTTGAATCCTGATATACGCCGTCGAACATGAGCTTCACTGCCTTGCCCGCCCATTCCTTAGGCATGTTGAGTTGCTTGCGATACCAACCAGTTCCGGCAGGCAGATAACCGCCCTCGTTGCCCATGGCGTTGTCCTTCTTGAAGTCGCTGTCTATGCTCCAGTCGTGAGGCACGCAGACGGTCTTCCATGCCTTGTCGTTGAAGTCAGCGTCCTTCGCCTCCTTGATGTCCTGAAGAGAGAAGCGCCAATCGGCGTTCCAGTTCTTTTCAATGCGAGCCGACTGCGCCATAGCTGCAACGGCTGTCAGCAGACAAACTGCCATGATCAATGTCTTTTTCATATTATTTTGGTTAACAGTACAATATACATTAAGGTAATTTTTCTATCCTATCTTTTCCGTCTCTTTTCCCATTCCTCGCGTGTTCGCTTCCAGCGCTTGTGGGTCCATAGCCATTGTGCGGGGTAACGATGGAGATGTTCCTCCACGAGCTTGAAATATTGCTCCGTTATGGCGTTTTCTGGGAGTTGTGAGCAGTCGGGGGTTATCTCGTGGAATTCCGCTTCATAGACGGAGCGCTTCACCTTTCGCAAAGACATGAAAAAGACGGCGCTGTCTGTGCGGCGTGCTATCTTCTCAGTGCCTGTAAATACAGGCGTGTCTTGGTGCATGAAATCAAGCCAATGGTGGATGGCTTCCCATTTTGGAGTTTGGTCGGCAACGAATCCTATGCAGAAATGCTTGCCAGCCTTCTTCATCTCCACAATCTGTCGGAGAGTGCTTTTCATCGGTATGCTTATGCTGCCGTATTGCTCGCGAAGATTAAGGAAAAGACGATCGAAGACCTTGTTGTAGAGAGGGTGATAAATCTGTCCGAAGATGATGGATTTGTCCTGTAGGAAGAGTGGGAGAGAGGTTATCCATTCCCAGTTAGGAGAATGGGCTATATAGACAACCACCGAGCGCCCTTGGTTAGCGTATTGCTCAACCTTTTCCATACCCTTGAACGACATGTGCTTGCGCATCGTGTCTGGCTTCATGTCGGCAAGTTTTACGGTTTCCACGAAATAATCGCACAGAAGATGGTAGAACTCGCGTTCTATGGAGAGACGTTCGTCGGCTGTTTTCTCAGGGAAAGAGTTCTTGAGATTGTTTCGCACCACCTTTTTGCGATAGCCTGCCACATGATAGAGAACGGGGTATATGAGATAATCGCTCAAGAAATATTGCATCTTGAACGGAAACTTCGAACCGAGATTCCAAAGTGAGCGCGTGATTGTGTATAAAATGTCCATTCTTTGGTGCAAATGTAGCATATTTTTCCCTTATTTGAAACGAATGAAACAATAAATAAAAGCGAAAAGGCGTTTTTGGGGCGATTATTCTTTATTTAGCAAAAAATATGCTAATTTTGCGCGCAAATATCTCTTTTTATGGCAGAATATATAGCTAAAACATTTGTCGGCTTGGAGAATATCCTTGCTGAAGAACTAACGAATCTTGGTGCAAACGATATAGAAATCGGTCGCAGAATGGTGAAGTTCTCCGGTGATAAGGAGATGATGTATCGTGCGAACTTCTCTTTGCGCACGGCATTACGCATCCTGAAGCCTATCAAGACCTTCAAGGCGAAGACTCCTGAGGAGGTTTACAATGTGATAAAGGCGTTCGACTGGAAGCAACTCATGACGGTGAAGACATCCTTCGCTGTCGATACGGTTGTCTATTCAGAAGAGTTCACGCACTCAAAGTTCGTGGCATATAAGGTAAAGGATGCCATCGTCGATAAGTTCATGGAAGAATACAACGAGCGTCCTAATGTGAGCATATCAAACCCAGACCTCCGCATCCACCTTCACATAGCAGGCACGGAATGTACACTTGCGCTCGACTCAAGTGGCGACAGCTTGCATCGTCGTGGCTATCGTCAGGAGGCAGTGGAAGCGCCATTGAACGAAGTGCTTGCAGCTGGCATTATCCTTCAGACAGGATGGAAGGCAGATTGCGACTTCATTGACCCAATGTGTGGTTCAGGTACATTCCTTATCGAAGCAGCCCTTATCGCGAAGAACATCGCTCCGGGCGTTTTCCGCAAGCAGTTTGCCTTTGAGAAATGGAACGATTTCGATGAGGATCTCTTTGACAAGATATACAATGACGACTCACAGGAACGCGATTTCAACCATAAGATATACGGTTATGATGTTGACCCTAAGGCTATTGGAATAGCACGCGCAAATGTGAAGGCGGCAGGCTTGTCGAACGACATTGAACTCAAGCTCCAGAACTTTGCTGATTTCGAGCAGCCAAAAGAGAAGGCCATCATGATAACAAACCCTCCTTACGGCGAGAGAATCTCTACTCCAAACCTGCTTGAGACCTATAAGATGATAGGCGAGAGATTGAAGCACGCTTTCGGTGGAAACGACGCTTGGGTGCTCAGCTATCGCAAGGAATGCTTTGATGCCATCGGCTTGAAGCCTTCTATCAAGTATCCGCTCTACAACGGCGCTCTCGAATGTGAACTTCGCAAGTATGTTTGCTTCGATGGCAAGACAAAGAACTTCCTGAACGAAGGACACGAGGTGAAGACTGACCGCGAGCGCAAGGAAATGGCTCAGACACACAGATTCAAGAAGTCGCGCGAGTTCAAGGAGCGTCTCCAGCATATTGAGGAAATGGAAGAATCGGACATTCTTTCGTTCACTTTCCGCAAGTCTTCTCGACCACTTTTCTCTGAAGGAGAAAGCAAGGGCAAGGGTCCACGCAAGTTCCGCGACAATGAAGAGCGTGGCGGCAAGTCAGGCAAAGGCGGCTACAAGGGTGGCAAGCGTGATTCCGACAGAAAAACAGGTGGCTTCAAGAAAGATGGTTTCAAGAAGGAAGGCTACAAGAAGGATGGTGGCTTCAAACGCAAGAAATAATTGTAAAATTGTAAATCCGTAAATTGTAAATTCACTTGATGAAACGCATATTACTATCACTTTCTGTATTTTTTGCGCTAACATCTATGGCACAGAACTCTCCAAATAATCCGTTAGACCAGGCTGTTGACGAGAAACTCTTTACCGAGGAACAGATTTACTGGACAGGAAACGAAGCGCAGAATTATGCAGTGAAAAACAAGACGCTTGCGTGGTGGGGCGATGAACTTATCCGCCTCGACAGAAACGAATGTTTTGTTGTTGACAAGAAGACAGGCAAGGAGAAGTCGCTTTTCACATTAAAGGAATTCAACTCATGGATGTCTCCTGATGTGACATTCAAGGCGCAGAACCTTCGCACCCTGTCGTTCCCATACGCCGACAAACCGCTTGCACTCGTGGAAAGCGAGCAAGGCATGGCTCTCGTTGATTTCAAGCAGAAGAAAATAACTTGGAAACTCCTGGAGAGCGACTATGTGGCAAGCAAACTCTCACACGAAAGCCTTAACTTTGCATACGTGAAAGATGGCAATTTGTTTGTGAAGGTTTCAGAGGGTTCAAAGCAACTTACTACTGATGGCGACGATGATGAAATCGTTTACGGCCAAGCAGTTCATCGCAACGAGTGGGGCATAGAGGAAGGCTTGTTCTGGAGTCCTGACGGTAAGAAGCTTGCTTTCTATCGCATGGATCAATCAATGGTGCAGAACTATCCTTTGGCATCTTATCTCAAAGGCGATCGCGTTGTTGACGACCACACACGCTATCCTATGGCAGGAGATGTGAGCCACAAGGTTACGATAGGCATCTATGATACGGAAACAGAGCAACTCCAATATCTTGATTGTGGTGACCCTACAGACCGTTTCTTCACGAACATCTGTTGGAGCCCTGATTCAAAGACCGTTTATCTTTTCGAGGTAAACCGCGAACAGAACAAGGCAAAGCTCGACTCATACTCTGCCATAACAGGAAAGTTCAACAAGACTCTCTATACCGAGGAAAGTACAAAGTATGTTGAGCCTTGCACGCCAATAACTTTCCTTCCATGGGACAACAACCAGTTCATCCTTCAGACAAGAGCCGATGGCTACAACCATCTTTACCTCTACAATGTGAATGGCGAACTCATAAAGCAGCTTACAAAGGGCTATTATGAGGTGACGGAACTTGTTGGTTTCTGTCCAAGCACACATTCCATCGTTTACAAGAGTCGCGAGGCTGGCCCAATCTTCGAGAACCTCTACTCAGTAAGCGTGGACAAGGCTACTGTTACGAAACTTGACAACGGCTACGGAAAGCATGGCGGCGGTTATACGAAGATTCTTTCTGCTTCGGGCAAGTATCTGTATGACTCTTGGAGTTCTCATGATGTTCCTCGTATGATTGATGTAATCACAATCTCGAATGTTGCAGCCATGAAGCGCAAGTCGGATGTGAGCTATGGAGTAACAATCCTTAATGCCGACGACTCTTGGGCTACAAAGTTCCAGCCAACATTCGAAACCGGTACTATCAAGGCAGCAGATGGCATAACAGACCTTTGCTATCGTATCGTTAAGCCTTACAACTTCGACGAGACAAAGAAATATCCGGCTGTAGTTTATGTTTATGGTGGTCCTCACGCTCGTAATGTTGACGACTCTTGGCATTATGCTGCACGCCCATGGGAAACAGTGATGTCGCAGAAAGGTTACATCTGCTTCATCCTTGACAATCGCGGAAGTGAAGGTCGCGGATTGGCTTTTGAACAAGCTACTTGGCACCAGCTCGGCAAGGTTGAGATGGAAGACCAGGTAAAGGGCGCAGAGTTCCTTCAGTCGCTTCCATACGTTGACGGCGAGCGCATTGGCGTTCACGGTTGGAGCTTCGGCGGATTCATGACTTGCTCTCTCATGTGCGATTATCCTGAAATCTTCAAGGTTGGTGTTGCTGGAGGTCCTGTAATCGACTGGAAGTGGTATGAGATAATGTATGGCGAGCGCTATATGGGAACACCTCAGAACAATCCGCAAGGATACAAGAACTCATCCCTGCTCAACAAGGCTGGCAAACTCAAGGGTCGTCTTCTTGTTATTACCGGCGGTAGCGACCCAACGGTTGTTCCTCAGAACTGCCTCAGCTTCCTTGATGCAGCGGAAAAGCAAGGCAAGCAGGTTGACTTCTACAACTATGCTGACGAGGGTCACAACATGCGCGGACACAAGCAGGTCACTCTCCACAAGCGCATCACGCAGTATTTTGAGGATTTCCTGAAGACCCGCTAAAATTGCACAAAAGGGTCAGACCCCTTTGTGCAAAAATGCAAGCAAAATCTAATTATTAACAATAAAAGTCCTAAAATGAACATTCTTCTCCTTGGCTCTGGCGGCCGCGAACATGCTTTGGCTTGGAAAATAGCACAAAGTCCAAAAGTAGATAAGCTTTACATTGCACCAGGTAACGCTGGTACAGGTAGTTGTGGTGAAAACGTTGCTTTGAAGCCAACTGACTTTGAGGCTGTTAAGCAGTTTGTACTTGACAACGGTGTGAACATGGTTGTTGTTGGTCCTGAAGATCCACTCGTAAAGGGTATCTACGACGAGTTCAAGAACGATCCAAAGACAGCCAACATTCCTGTTATCGGTCCTTCGAAGGAAGGTGCTCAGCTCGAAGGTTCAAAGGATTTCGCCAAGGCTTTCATGATGCGTCATGACATTCCAACAGCAAAGTACCAGACTTTCACAGGCGAAACCCTTGAGGAAGGCTTGAAGTTCCTCGAGACTCTCAAGGCTCCATACGTTCTTAAGGCTGACGGTCTTTGCGCAGGTAAGGGCGTACTCATCCTTGACACCCTTGAGGATGCAAAGAAGGAACTCAAGGAAATGCTTGGCGGTATGTTCGGAACAGCTTCTGCAAGCGTTGTCATCGAGGAATTCCTTAGCGGTATAGAATGCTCTGTGTTCGTGCTTACAGACGGAAATGACTACAAGATTCTCCCTGAGGCAAAGGATTACAAGCGCATCGGCGAAGGCGATAAGGGCTTGAACACTGGTGGCATGGGTTCCGTTACTCCTGTTCCTTTCGCTACCAAGGAGTGGATGCAGAAGGTGGAAGACCGCATCATCCGTCCTACTGTGGAAGGTCTTAAGGCAGAGAACATCTGCTACAAGGGCTTCATTTTCTTCGGACTCATCAATGTTGCCGGCGAACCAATGGTTATCGAGTACAACTGCCGTATGGGTGACCCAGAGACAGAAAGCGTTATGCTTCGTATCAAGAGCGACCTCGTGGAACTTCTCGAAGGCGTTGCAGAGGGCAATCTCAAGGAGCGTGAAATCGTGTTCGACGAGCGTGCTGCCGTTTGCGTAATGCTTGTTTCAGGCGGTTATCCACAGGAATACAAGAAGGGTTATGAGATTACGGGCATCGAAGATGTTGACGGCTCAATCGTATTCCACGCAGGAACAGCTCTCAACGACGAAGGCAAGGTTGTTACTGCCGGCGGTCGCGTAATCGCAGTTTCTTCTTACGGAAAAGACAAGGCAGAAGCTCTTGCTAAGTCATTCCAGGAGGCACAGAAGCTCAACTTCACAGACAAGTACTTCCGTTCAGACATCGGTTTTGATCTATAGTTCGTGACTTTGTCACGAGGCTACAGACAGCAAACTACAGACTACAAGCACCATTCGGAATGAAAGCCTGTACTCTGTAGTCTTTACCCTGTAGCCTCAAGTTTCGTGAAACTTGAACCCTAATATGCGCAGAATCCAAAAAGAAATATCAACGAGCAGGTTGACATGGCCAATAACAGCCTTGATAACCCTTTTGTTCTGGTTCATAGCATGGCTGGAGGATAATGTAACATTCCTTCCCCTAGTCTTGCTCATTGCAACCGGAATGCTCATGATGTGGATAAACCACCTGTTCGCGCTCATAAAGGTTTTCAGTCGAATGATAGCAAGTTCATATCTTGCTTTCACGACAGCCTTCTTGATAGTCCCCGATATTGGCGGATCACAGCTGCGAGCGGTATTTGTCCAGTTCTGTCTGGTTTCATTCCTGATATTGTTCTTCTCCTGTTATCAGTATCGGAAGGCACAAGGAATCATTCTCTACGCATTCCTGATGATAGGAATAGCAAGCCTGTTTTTCAAGCAGATGCTGTTCTTCGTGCCTTTGCTATGGATACTTACCGGCTATTGCATGGTAACTTTCAGTGCCAAGATTTGGATGTCGTCCATGTTTGGAATTGGACTTCCATATCTCTTTACCTACACCTACTACCTTCTTGCAGGAGTTCCTTCCGCAGAGCAAACCTTGATCCACAATTGGGAGTTCTGCCGAGCTTTTGATTTTAGCGATGTGAGCTCTAATTTGAAATTGTCGTTCGTTTCCGCTACGCTATTGACCATCGTAGGTCTCATTCATCTTATAAAGGAAGGACATAAGGATAAGGTTCGCACCCGTCTGATGTATCAGATATTCATAGTGCTTGCAATCTTTGCCTTCCTGTTGTGCTTCCTTCAGCCGCATCACATGGCAGCTTATGTAGGTGTCATGCTAGTCTCGGTAAGCGCCATGATAGGACATTTCTGCGCAATGACAGATTCAAAACGAACAAACTACATATTCATCGGTATTGTAGCATTCAATTATCTGATAACTCTATATAACCTGATTTATTAGAGCAAAAAAATATAGCATTTTTAATGGAATTTCTCATATCTCTAGGCTATTGGGGCATGCTGCTCTGCGGTTTCCTTGCCGGAAGTTTCTTTCCTTTCAGCAGCGAGGCCGTGATGGTTGCTTTGCTTGCTATGGACTTGGATCCAGTGCAACTTATCGTTTACGCGAGTATCGGTAATGTTGCGGGCGGAATGTTCAATTATTTCGTTGGCAGAATGGGCAATCTTCAATGGATAGAGAAGCATTTGCATGTAAAGGAAAAAGACCTGGCAAAGGCACAAAGGTTCATGGCTGGTCATGGCGCTTGGATGGGCTTCTTCGCTTTCATTCCTGTTCTGGGTAGCGCTATAACAATCGCCCTCGGACTTATGCGTGCCAACATACCGATTTCAATAACCTCAATCTCCATTGGCAAGATTCTCCGATATGTTGTCCTTGTCTATGGAGCACAATTCGTAGTATAAAATGAAAAAATACCAACTCGACCTTACCGTAAAATCCATTGAGCATGTCAACGAGAAATATGTGCTCATAAAACTTACTGACGAAAAACCGCTGCCAGAGATGCTCCCTGGTCAGTTTGTGAACATTCGCATAGATAATGCAGAGACATTCCTTCGTCGTCCTATTTCAATAAACTTTGTGGATGTTGAGAAGAACGAACTCCATCTGCTTGTTGCTGCAATTGGCGAAGGTACGAAATGGCTTGCATCACGCGCTGAAGGCGATAAGATAAACATGCTCCTTCCTCTTGGCAACGGCTTTACGAATCCATCGGAACTCGATAAGGACAAGGCAGTTCTGCTTATCGGTGGCGGTGTAGGTGTAGCTCCTTTGCTCAACTATGGTAAGGTGTTGAAAGACAATGGTATAACTCCAATCTTCCTTCTTGGCGCACGCTCTGCCAAGGATCTTCTTCTCCTTGACAGTTTCAAGGCTATTGGCGATACTTACGTCACAACCGAGGATGCCACTCTTGGCGACAAGGGATTCGTGACAAACTCATCATACGTGGAGGGCGATCTGGCAGCAAAGGTTGGCAAGATTTCTTGTTGTGGACCAAAGCCGATGATGGTTGCCGTGGCACGAATGGCAAGGGAGAAAGGCGTTGCTTGCGAAGTGTCTTTGGAGAACATGATGGCTTGCGGTCTCGGCGCTTGTCTCTGTTGCGTTGAGAAGACTGTCAAAGGCAATGTCTGCGTCTGCAAGGAAGGTCCTGTATTTGATATTGAGGAACTCAATTGGTAATACAAACAAATCCAACCAACATGATACTCAACGAACGCGACAATAGACACGCAGCTATTCTTCAGGCAGCAACGGCTATAATGGCAGCTGCAAGAACAGCACCTAAAGGAAAAGGTGTTGATGTGATAGAGATAACAACCGTATCTGGCGATGACCTTTTGCCTATAGCGGCAGAGATGCGCAATATATCGGAAAAGACAGGTTTCAAGTTCTTTCTTCGTGATGCCGATAATATTGAGATTGCAGATGCAGTGGTGTTCATTGGCACAACAGATCATCCGCACGGATTGAACTGCGGACAATGTGGATTTGCGGAGTGTGGCAAGCGTACGGCAGAAGTACCTTGTGCCATCAACTCCATTGATGTGGGCATAGCACTCGGCTCAGCATGCAGCAAGGCAGCCGATATGCGCATAGACACTCGAATCATGATGTCTGCCGGATTGGCTGCGCAGAATCTAGGATTGCTTGGAGAATGCCGTCAGGTTATAGCCCTGCTCCTCTCTGTCAGCAGTAAGAACCCGTTCTTCGATAGAAAACCGAAAGAACAAGCATAAGGGCTCCAGGTTCATCTGTTCATATTATTTGAATGAATGATTGAATGAATGATTTTTTCGTTCATTCACTCACTCATTCACTCAAGTAAGCAGCATACATTGTTCTTGCGTACATATATATATTTATATTTTAATTCATTAGTGTCCACTAAAAATTAGGGACGAGTTAAAATTTAATTTTTTCAAA
>JAKSLI010000035.1 GCA_024401305.1 Bacteroidaceae bacterium
ATCCTGGACTTCTGCAAGCAACAAGGAATCATGCTTGTTCACGCTTCAACGACAAGCGTCTGCGGAAGTGTAGGTAACACAGATGGAAGCACATCAGCAAAGTCGCCTGTGTTATCAGAAAAGTCACTCTTCATTGGTCAGGATTGTAATGCAAACGATTATGTTTGCAGCAAATTTCTTGCTGAACGCGCTGTGCTTCAGGCAGTTGCTGATGGATATCGTGCGAAGGTGATCCGACTTGGTAATCTGTCGCCACGAATGTCTGACGGTCGTTTCCAAACCAATGCTGATGACAGCACATTCCTTCGTACCTTCAAGGGCTTTGCTCGTGCTGCTGCTTATCCGAAAGATATTGCTGAAGTGCCAATGCATCTAGAACCAATCGACGAAACGGCACGCGCTTTTCTCCTTCTTGCACAGACACCAGACAGCTGTCCGTTGCTTCATTGCTGCAACAATCATGTTGCTACATACGGTAATCTTATCTCTGCCATGCAGCAGTCTGGCATAGCAATGGATGCACTCTCCATAGCTGATTTTTACACTCGTGTGGAGTCACTTGAAGCAGAAGACAAGACGCTTATGATGACCAATATTGTTGCCTACGGAATAAACGCAGGTCAGCTCGCATCAACTCCGCGTATAAGCAGCGAATTCAGCAATGAATTGCTGGCGGCTATGAACTTCAAATGGGCAGAAACTGGCTGCGATTACATGCTGAAGTTCGTGGAAGAATTGAAGAAGTGTGGATTTTTTCTTTGATTTTATGAGAGTTTTTGGACTTTCATTTTGTATTTCACTCACTTATTCGTAATTTTGGCTTTGCCTAAATTACTCTCGTTCGGAAAAAATCAAATATAATTTGCTTTTTCGCTCACTTATTCGTAATTTTGACTTCGCCTAAATTACTCTCGTTCGGAAAAAATCAAATATAATTTGTTTTTTCGCTCACTTATTCGTAATTTTGCACCCAAAATCAAGATATAATGAAGAAAATACTGTTTATCCTTCTTTTACCAGCCCTGCTCTTTGCCTCATGCAAGGAAGAGACAAACGAGGTGGAAGAATATGCAAACTGGCAGTCTGTCAATGAGACTGCGTTCAAAGCTAAATATGCGTCAGCAGTTGCAAGTTTGTCTGACAATATTGACACAATCCGTTGCTATTCGCTGACTGCAAAGCCTTCTGCTCAGACGGAAGATTACATCGTGGTAAAGAAACTCGATCGCGTTGAGGAACTTGTGAAGACAGATTCGCCTAAGGGTTCTCCACTCTTTACTGACTCTGTTTTGGTAAGTTATCGTGGTAATCTCCAGCCATCTTACTCTTATCCAGGAGGTTTGGTGTTCGACCAATCGTTCACATCACCACAATATAACGCGAATATTGCAAAGCCTGTCAAACTGCTTACCTCAACAGTTGTTGGAGGATTCTCAACAGCATTGCAGAACATGACGGTTGGTGACCACTGGATTGTTTACATGCCATACCAACTTGGCTACGGAACGACCGAAACATCCACTATCCCTGCATACTCGATGCTTACATTCGAGATTGTGCTTGAAAAGTATTGGTAGTTCTGACTTATCGGTCATTTAATAAATTAGGGGACTATATACTCTTTTTGTATATGGTCCCCTAAAATTTTAGTTCGGATTGTAACCGAAACCGTCGAGTTCCTTCTTTGATGAGCGCCAGTCCTTATCGACCTTGACATAGCACTCGAGATAGATTTGCTTGTCGAAAAACTTCTCCAATGTCTTGCGTGCTTCGGAAGATACTTTCTTGAGGGCAACGCCTTGATGACCGATGATGATGCCCTTCTGTGAGTCGCGTTCAACATAGATGATTGCACGGATGCGGATGATCTTCTGCTCCTCCTTGAACGATTCTACTGCAACTTCCACTGAGTATGGTATCTCCTTGTCGTAGTAAAGGAGAATCTTCTCGCGGATGATTTCGGAAACGAAGAATCGCGCAGGCTTGTCGGTGAGCTGATCCTTGTCGAAGAATGGGGGAGAGACAGGGAGAAGTTCCTTGATGCGAGCCATGAGCATGTCGATGCCGAACTTGTTGCTTGCCGACATAGGGAGAATCTCTGCGTTAGGGAGAAGCTTGTGCCACTTGTCAACAATCTTTGGAAGATCCTTCTGGTTGGATAGGTCAATCTTGTTGATGAGAAGAAGTACAGGGATTGTCATCTTCTGCACCTTTTCAAGAAACTCCATGTTCTTTTCCGGACTCTCGATGACATCTGTGACATAAAGGAGAATGTCTGCGTCCTGAAGAGCTGACTCGGAGAAGGCGAGCATTGACTCCTGAAGCTTGTAGTTTGGTTTTAGAACGCCAGGGGTGTCGGAGAAAACTATCTGCGAATCGTCGGTATTCACGATTCCCATGATGCGATGGCGTGTGGTCTGTGCCTTGAAAGTGGCAATGGAAATTCGCTCGCCAACGAGCTGGTTCATCAGCGTTGACTTGCCGACATTAGGATTACCTACTATGTTTACGAAACCGGATTTGTGCGGCCCCTCCTCCTTACTCCTCCCATGGGAGGAGAGAGATGTGCTATTATTGTTTTTGTTATTCATTAATGTCTTGATTTAAATAGGTGGTGATTGTAATTCTTCCCCTCCCAAGGGAGGGGTTAGGGGAGGGGCTTGAACTCATACCCTTGCTCCATAAGCCACTCGATGGATTCTGGCAAGGCTGTCTTGAGTTTGTCAATACTTTTGAGCGAGTCGTGAAAGGTTATTATGGAGCCGTTGCGTGAGTAGCGCTTCACATTTGCAACAACATCAGCGGCGGTAAGTCGATTGCTGTAATCGCGAGTGACAACATCCCACATGATAACGCGGTAGTGAGGCGATATGAAACCGTACTGCGGATAGCGAATCCAACCGTGTGGTGGACGGAAAAGGTCGGTATGCAGCAACTCGTTAGCCTTTTTTACATTGTTGATGTATTCCTTCGTGCTGTGGCGCATTCCGCTGTAGTGGTTGAAGGTGTGGTTGCCTATGCGATGGCCTTCAGCCTTCACCTGCTCAAAGAGTTCTGGATGCTTCCTCACGTTGTCGCCAACCATGAAGAATGTAGCCTTTATGTTGTACTTCCTCAACGTTTCAAGGATGAATGGCGTAGCCTCAGGTATCGGACCGTCATCGAAAGTCAGATAGACAGCCTTGACTTTCTTGTCCATTCTCCAGGTAGCTCTAGGATATAGCCAACGGAGGAATATTACGGGTTGTTCGATGATCATTGTTTAACACTAAACACATAAACACTAAGCACTAAATCGAGTTAGTGTTGGATTGTGTTGACTTTGAAACTTATTCTAAGAACTATAGATAAGCCATGTGATATATCCTGCACAGAGTGCGAGTAGTACGGCTCCTTCCCAGCGTTCAAGCTTGTATTTCGTGAACGAGAACAGCCAGAAGAGTAGAGCAGCCAAGATGAGTACGCTGAGGTCTATATAGTTTATTGTAATTCCTTCAAGTGGCTGAATGAGACCAGTGAGACCGAGAATCATCAGTATGTTGAAGATGTTGCTGCCGATGACATTACCAATTGCCATCTCGCCTTGACCTTTGCGTGCTGCCATGACGGATGTTGCAAGCTCTGGAGCCGATGTGCCTGCACCGACAATGGTGAGGCCGACAATCTTCTCCGACACATTAAGGTTTGTTGCTATGTCTGACGCGTAATCAACGAAAAGGTCTGATGCAAATACCAATACTCCTAAACCGACGATTATGCAGATGATGGCTTTCCACAAAGCCATTGTCTGTACGTTTTCAGTGCTTTCGTTTTCATCGCCATTCTCTTTTGCACTGCGAACGGTCATCCACATGAACAGTAGGAAACATACGCAGAAAAAGGTACCTTCAATGCGAGAGAGGCTGCCGTTGAGCAGGAATAGAAAGAGAGCAGCGGATGCAAGGGTTACAATAGGCAGGTCGCGCTTCACCGTTATCTTGCTGACAGTGAGAGGGGCTATGAGTGATACGCTACCGATGATGAGCAGGTTGTTGAAGATGTTGCTGCCCACGACATTACCGATGGCAATGTCGCCCATACCAGGATTGCCACTGCTTATGGACTCAAGGGCAGAACTGACCGATACGAAAAGCTCAGGTGCAGACGTACCCATAGCCACTATGGTCAGTCCGACAATGAATGGCTTGATGTGCATCTTCACTGCTACGGCAGAAGCACCATTGGTCATCCAATCGGCACCAATGATGATGGCTGCCAGCGAGAGTATCAGTTTTATAATTAGAAGTAACACAGTATAATTTGAAAAGTGAAGGGCGAAGATTTCTGAGCCGTTTGTCCCCGGATTATGTTCATCACGGTTGCGGCTCGGAAATCCTCGCCCTACTTTCTGGTTTTTGGTTTTTAGCTTTGGGCTTTTGGTTTTTAGCCATTACCCATTAGCCATTAGCCTTGCAACTGAGAACGGCTGCGAATATTACTTCTCGTCGATAGCCTTGATTTTCTCAATTGTGAGAGCTATTTCGTCTTTGATCTTCTCCATCTGCTTCTTTACGCCGTCAAGGAGTGGATTAGCCTTCTTTCCGTTAGAACTAGAGAAGAACGAGAGGTTGTTTTCAACTGTAGCAAGCTCCTTCTTGAGGTTCTCAAGACGGCGTGCAAGGCGTGAACGCTCATCGCCGAGGTTCTCTGCAGCGTCCTTGATAGACTTCTTGAAGCGGTCGAGACGTCTTCCTGCATTAGCCTTGTTGAGCTTTGAGTATGCAGCGTCAAGAGCCTGCTTGTATTCAGTGTAGAGAGCATCCTTTTCCTTGAAAGGCACATGACCGATCTTGCTGAATTCTTCAGAAAGGCTACGGAGAACTTCGCGCATGTTTTCAACAGGTTCTTCAACGAGAGCCTTGAGGCGAGCAACAACATCGTACTTCTTCTGGAGATTCTCCTGCTGTTCGTTGCGCTGGCCAGCATTTGCTGCGTTGCGAGCATCAAAGAACTTATTGCAAGCACCGATGAACTCTGCCCAGAGCTCTTCACCTATCTTGTGAGGTGTAGCGCCGATAGCCTTCCATTCTTTCTGGAGGTTTACGAATTTGTCTGCAGTAGCACGCCATTCTGTTGATTCTGCCAATTCCTTAGCTTGCTCAACGAGTGCCTTCTTCTTCTCAATATTCTGTGCATAAGACTCCTTGAGCTGTGCGTAGAACTCGTTCTTCTTAGTGAAGAAAGCGTCGCATGCTGCGCGGAAGCGTTCAAAGATCTTTGCATTCATCTTCTGTGCAGTGAAGCCAATAGTCTTCCATTCTGCCTGAAGTTCAAGCATGAGCTTTGTCTGCTCGTCCCATGCTGCCGCATTTGCAGGAATTGCCTCTACAGCAGTCATTGCCTCAGCCTTTTCGCAAAGAGCAGTCTTGAGCTCAAGGTTCTTTTCTTCCTTCTCCTTGATGGCGAGGTAATGGTCTTGGTAGCGCTTGTTGATGATAGTAGAAGCAGCCTTGAAGCGTGTCCACATATCTTCGCGAAGTTCCTTTGCTACAGGACCAGACTCGCGCCATTGGTCATGGAGTGTCTGAAGCTGATAGAATGCACTGATTACATCTTCTTCCTCTGCAAGTTTCTCTGCAGTTTCGATGATTTGTGTCTTTATCTCAAGATTCTTCTTGAAATCGTATTCGCGAGCTTCACGGTTGAGCTGGAGAAGATCGTAGAACTGCTCACAGTAGAGCTGGTAGTTCTTCCAAAGTTCAGTAGCCTTCTCTGCTGGCACTGGAGTGATGGTCTTCCACTCTTCCTGAAGTGTCTTGAATTCCTGATAATGTGCGCCAGTCTCCTCAGGAGTTGTGGTCATAGCCTTGATCTTGTCAAGGATTTCCAGCTTCTTCATGAGGTTGTCTGCCTTGAGCTGCTCGAGTTCAAGGAAAGCCTTCTGGCGTCTCTCACGAATGACGGAGAGTTCCGCTTTGAATTTTTCTTCGTTTTCATCCTGTTCTGGCTGATATTCCTCTGCGTTGCCACCAGCCTCGATGAACGCCTGCTTCTTAGCTTCGTTATCAGCATTGCGGAACTTGTAGAAAAGACTCTTGAGGAGTTCTACCTCTTGGCGTTCAGGCTCATCTTCCGACTGAGCAATTTCTGCCATGCGATCTACAACTTCCTGTGTTGTCTTGTAAACAGGATACTGCTTTGTTTCTTCAACAGCGTTCTGAACTTCTGCTACTTCAGCGATGTTCTGAACATTTTCTGTTGCTTCCGTGAGAGATTTGTTTTCGTTTTCCATCATTAATAAATGTAGTAGGTGAGTGTATTTACTGTCACCTAAGATTTATTGTGCAGCTATGGTTATTACTTGTTTTAGAGCCACACATTATTAAATATGTACATTATTAAGGCGCAAAGTTAGAAAATATTTTCATTTCAAAGAAGAAAAACTGAAAAAATGTTAAAGTTCGAGCCTTTTGCCTTCATTTATAGATGCTTAACTTGCTGAAATGGCTATTTATTCTTGAATTTCAAGCCATCTCATTTCCTTTTCTTCCAACAAAGCTTCAACTTCCGGCAAGCGTTTTCCGTGAGCAATGATTTGCTCTGTACTGATGTTTCCTGCAGAGAGTTCTTCCACTATTGTCGCCTTTTCTGTTTCAAGAGCTGCAATGTCTTTCTCTAGTTGCTCCAATTCGCGAGTTTCCTTGTAAGAGAGCTTCTTAGGCTTAGCGGATGAGGCTTGTGACGATGAAGAAGGGTTGCCTGAAGAGGCTTGCTTGGCTTCTTTTGTTGGCTTTGCGTTATTAACATTCTTGGCATTCTTGCTGTCCTTTGCGCTTTCATTGGACTTCAGCTTCTGGTAGATGCGATGCTGTGAATAATTTCCTGGGAAATCCTGCACCTTGCCTTCGCCATGGAATACGAGAAGGTGGTCAACAACCTTGTCTGTAAAGAAACGGTCGTGACTAACTATGATGACGCAGCCAGGGAAGTCTTGCAGATATTCTTCAAGCACCTCAAGTGTCTGGATGTCAAGGTCGTTCGTAGGCTCATCAAGTATCAGGAAGTTCGGGTCTTGCATTAATACAGTACAGAGATAAAGCTTGCGTTGCTCTCCGCCCGAGAGTTTCTCGATATAGTCGTACTGCTGCTTGCGAGAGAACAGGAACCTTTCAAGAAGTTGTGCTGCCGTGAGATGCTTTCCGTTGCCCAGATTTACATATTCCGCAATGTCTCTTACAACATCTATAACTCGCTGGTCTTGACGGAATTGCAAACCGTCCTGCGAGAAATATCCGAACTTTACGGTCTGTCCGATGTCGAATTGTCCGCTGTCGGGTTGTTCAAGTCCTAAAAGGAGCTTGATGAAGGTGGATTTTCCTGCACCGTTATTGCCTACGATTCCCATCTTCTCATAGCGTGAGAAGTTGTAGTAGAAGTCTTTCAGGATAACGATCCCCTCCGTATCCCCCACAGTGGGAGTGCCAGGAAAAGCCTTACTCACATATTGGCATTCGAAAATCTTGGAGCCTATATATACATTATTGTTCTTAAGCCTAACCTGTCGCTCTTGTATGCGCTGCTTTGCGATTTTCTCCAGTTCATAGAATGCTTCTTCGCGATAACGAGCCTTGTGACCGCGAGCTTGTGGCTGTCGGCGCATCCATTCAAGTTCTGTGCGATAGAGGTTGTTGGCGCGTGCTATCGTGGCATTTCTTACGTCAATGCGTTCTTGGCGCTTTTCGAGATAGTAGGAGAAATTGCCGCGGTAGGTATATATTGTTTGGTCGTCAAGTTCGAGAATGAGGTTGCAGACATTGTCAAGGAAATAGCGGTCGTGCGTAACCATCAGCAATGTCTTGTTGCCGCGACGAAGGAAACCTTCAAGCCATTCTATCATTTCAAGGTCAAGATGGTTGGTAGGCTCGTCAAGGATGAAGAGGTCAGGCTCTGTGATAAGCACATTAGCAAGAGCAACACGCTTCTGCTGACCGCCAGAAAGTTCCTTGATTTTCTGGTTTAAGTTCTTGATCTTTAGGGAAGTTAGGATTTGCTTCGCCTTGAGGATGCGGTTGTCTTCGGCGTAGTCGTAGGAGGTTGCGACCGACGATAAATCGTCGGGAACGGTGGCTTCAGTGCTGCTTGAGGTAGCGCTTGTGTTGCTTGAGGCGGTTTCTGTTTCGGAATAATTCGCATCGAAATCAAAGTCCGGATGTTTGCCGAAACAAGCGTCGAGGACTGTTGATTCCGGGTCGAAGTTTTGCTTCTGTCTCAGAAAGCCTACGCGAATGCCGTTGCGGAAGATTACGGAACCTGAATCTTGTGGTTCGTCGCCGGCTATGATTGAAAGCAGGGTTGATTTGCCTGTGCCGTTCTGTGCTATGAGGCCAACTTTCTCGCCTTCACCGATGGCAAAGGAAATATTGTCGAAAAGCAGTCGTTCGCCAAAGCGCTTGCTTATGTTTTGAATGTCAAGGAATGGAATCATCCTATCATTTATGATTTTTGATTTATGATTTGGTGATTATATACAATTTGGCATTATAGTTTGGACTCTTTTAGACAAAAACATTAAAAACCGTTTTTATAAGGGAGTGTCTCTTTTGAGCCACTGCTGCATTGCTTCTGAATTGTTCTTATGAAAGCGAGCTTTCAACGCCCAATCCATAATCAATCCAGCACCCTATGGGTTTCCCTATAAAAACAAAAAACAACGCTTCGCTAAAAACAAGCAACCACGGTCAACATTAGATACATTGGCGACATAGGAATGTTTTTCCTGTTTTTTGCATGAAAGAGAAGAAACTCGTAGAGTGATGCTTTGAATTTGGGATTTTGTCTGTGAGCTTGCTCACTAGGAAAATCACGAAGGCAAAGCATCAATGGCAAAGCCATCTTCTCTTTATGCGGTTTTTATTGTTTTTGTTTTATCATCATCTGACATTGTGCCTAATCGTATATAGTTTCCAATGATTTTTGATTTGGCCGCAAAGTTAAGCTTTTTGTGCGAATTATACAACAAAAGGCCCTCCTTTTTGATAGGAGTATAAGAATGTAATCAATATATTCAAGTTTCGCAAGCTCAACTTGAGGCTACAGACTATAAACTACAGAGTACAGGATGCCATGCGGTTTGTAAACTATTCAACAGAAAACAGTTCGCAGCCAAAGCCTGTTGTCTGTACTCTGTAGTTTGTAGCCTCAACATAAGCAAGTTAGAAACTTGCGAAAGTTGAATCAACATGGGCAGAACAATTCAATGCAGAACACCACTGCGCTGCATATAATCGCTACCTTGAATAGGCTTGCGCCTCTCCAAGCTGCCAGCATTCCACAAAGGAAAGCGATGCCGCCGGCGAAAGGTGTCTGTGTAGCTTCCACGATGGCGGGGAATGTCATTACGGCAAGTGTGACATACGGCACGTAGTAAAGGAACGACATGATGAACTCGTTCTTTATCTTCTTGCGCAGAAGTGTCATTGGTAGCACGCGAATGAAGTAGCTAACGCCTGCCATCACGAGTATGTAAATCCAGATGTTGCTGCTCATTCTTCCTCCTCCTTCTCTTCTTTATGTGGGAAAAGCCAAGCAGCCACGGACGCAATGATGATGGTAAGCAGAATCGTTCTCGTGCCGCTTGATATCGTAGATACCAATGGCAGGTAAGTGCATGCGGCACTGCAAACGAAGCAAATGCCTATTATCCACGCAATTATGCGATTCTCCTTTGCTGGTGGCACAATGATTGCGATGAACATTCCGTACAATGCAACACCTAAAGCACTGACAATACGTTGCGGCAAAACGTCGCCGGCAATGACTCCCAATGATGTTCCTACGCTCCAACACAAGATGGAAAGCGTGGCAGCGGCGTAAGAATAATATGGGTTGAGATTGCCTTTGCGAGCGATGGCTATGGCGAAAAGTTCGTCGGTGATATGCAGTGCCATGAGCAGACGGTGGAGTAGGGAAGTCTTTCCACTAAGTCTCTGGCTCATAGCCGTGCTCATAAGCAGATAGCGTGCGTTGGCAATGACGGTCATCACTGCCAGTTCTACATAGCTTGCGTGCGAAGCGATAAGCGTGAAGCCAACATATTCGCCTGCGGAAGCGGCGCAAAACCAACTTGCCACGAAACCTTGGAAAGCATTCAGTCCAGCAGAAGCAGCAATGATACCAAGCGAAAACGACACGGCAAGATAGCCCAATCCGATAGGGATTGAGTCGCGTAGTCCTTCCTTGTATGCAGTGCGATTGGCTTGATTCATTGTTTTGGTCTTTCTTAATAAGTAAGTGAACACAATTATTTTTATAATTACGCTCTGAGTTTAAAACACAAGTTTCACAAGTGACACGAGTTCAGTTACAATAGTCTTTAAAAGGTACGCAAGTCTTTCTTCCACCATAAACAAAGAAAACTTGTGTTACTATTGAAAACTATAAAAACTTGTGTATCTTGTGCAACTAGTGTTTAATAAAAATATTTAGTGTTCATTGTGATTATAAAAATAAATATGATCACTTACTTATGGCGTGCAAAATTACACATTTATAATATAAAAAGAGTGAGTATTAGAGACTTTCTCGTAAAGAGTTGGGGAAAATCTACCTCAGATTAGGGAAAAGGCATAAGACAAACCCCACTTGATTGCAATAATCAGGTGGGGTTATGTTAATATTACACTATGGAAATTACATTCTATACTTGTCCGCCTTTTGTCCTCAATATTGCATATAGAGACTACAAAATCAAGGAGAATCCGAATGGCTTCCTTGACAGAATAGGCACGATTTCAATATAACTGATTACTTTGATAATTCCAGGCTCAAACTAACTAAATACATCTAAAAGCATTAATAATTTCACATTTCCTTGTATAATTAAAGTTTATGTAGTAACTTTGTACCTACAAATTAAAACAAATGATATAAATGTATGGAAAAGATTGATATTTTACATACAATTCGTGCGCACGGCTTTATGGCAAAGGACATAGCCGAGAAACTGGGTATTACGACCGTGGCAATGTCACAACAGATTACGGGCAACCCACGCCTTGAGACTCTGCGCAAGACCGCCGATGCAATTGGCTGCAACGTCAGGGACTTCTTCTACATCGTAGATGAAAATGGTAATGACATAGAAACCGGAGATGGTCAGGAAACTGGAGGAGAAACAAAACAAGAAAATGAAGTCATATTTTGTCCTCGTTGTGGTACAAAGTTCATGGTAGTCAATAAATAATAATACTATGCTTCACACATTATAATTTAAGATTAGAAAATTTGCAATAATGATAAAAGAATTTGCTCACAAATCAGATAGTAGTTCTAAGGATATAATCGGGAAGGATACATTATTGCATGAAGCAAAACTTATGTGTTCGATTGCTGATGGTTTGATACGTTTCGTCAATATCAAACATCCAGAACTTCTAAAAAACGAAAGAAAGAAATATTCTCTTTTCTTTCTAAAAAACGCATTACTTCGAATGGATTCGTGTATTGTGTTACTTGAAAACGGCTCATCATTACTCAAATGCAAAGATGGTTCCATGTTCATTAATCCTTTTTCTATTCTTACACTTATACGCTCAATCTATGAAAGTTTAGTAGTTCACTACTATTATATTCTAATTCCTAGTGAAAAATGCGTGTCTGATACACTAATTTGCTTGTGGAAAATGTCAGGCATGAAAAATCGACTCACTGTAGCTGCAGATGTACCAGCATTTCATGAAAAGTATTGTTTAGAAAAGGCTGAATACGAAATACTCAAAGATAATATAAAAAAATCCGTGGTTTATACAAATACATCAGACGATGAGCAGAAATTATTAAGAAAAGCAATGAAAGAGTTGTCCTTGTTTAAAATCACAAAAAATGGAAGAAAATATGTTGTTACACCAAGTTCTTATGGAAAAGCTTGCTCTGATATTTTCTCAGACACATCCATAGAGACAAAAGCGTTAATCATATATAAGCATCTTTCTGCTATAAGTCATCCATCATACTTAAATTGCATTCAGACACGCGCCCATGATGGTTCCTATAATCATTACACAGAGACAACATTTGAAGGTGGAATCATTTATATCAAAAAACTAATAGATGATGTTTTGCAGGTTATACCAGAAGGACAAAAATATATAGGCTCTCTATCTCTGAATCAAAGAACTCACTTTGCTAAATGGGAATTAAAACAAAAAGCCCCCACGTCAAACGCAGGGGCAGAGGTCTTCGGCTTATAGCCTTATTGTGAAAAGCTTCACAAATGTACCAATTTTGGTGCAAAGGTAGTAATATTTTTTGAAAAACAAAGAAAATCAAAGCAAAATGACAAAAATAGTTGGAATAGACGTAGGAACAAACTCTCTCGGCATAACTGTTCGCGATACAGATTTGCGTCATGGTGAGGATATAGTGTATAGTACTGTTCACCAGTTTAAGTCGGGTGTGGGTAACGGCAAGACAGGAGAATACTCGCTTGCAGCTCAGCGCACGGAGAAGCGTGCTATGCGAAAGTTGAACCGTGTTCGCCGTTATCGCAAATGGGCTACCCTTCGTCTTCTTATTGACAATAACGCTTGTCCTTTGACTCATGAACAATTAGATGAATGGACAAAATATAACAAAGAACAAGGACGTCGTACTTATCCAACACATCATGAAGCTTTTGAAAATTGGATAAAGTGTGATTTCGTTGGTTCTGGAAGACCTGATAAGGATTGTCCTAATCCGTATGCTTTAAGAGCATGGCTGGCTACTACTCCCGACATTGATTTCACCCAAACCATAAATCGCTATAAGCTTGGACGTGCTTTATACCATATTGCCCAGCGACGAGGATTCAAAAGCAGTAAAGGGGAACGAATCAAAGAGGAAGTTTCAATACCAGATAACGCCGAAAGAGATTTCAAACTCTCAGAAATGAATCGCTGTGAAGCGCTCGAAAAATATATGGTAGAACACAACCATCCAACCATGGGTTGTGCCCTCTATGAGATTTCAAAAACAGAACGTGTGCGAGCTCATGAGAAATATCAACCAGTACGTAAGGAATATCAAGAGGAAATAGAATATATTTTTAACTTCCAGACTGGATTGCATTGTGAAGAAGCGTTGCACCAACGACTTCTTTCTGAAAAAAAGGATGGTACAATATTCTACAAACGTCCGTTGAAGTCGCAGAAAGGAAACGTAGGTAAATGTACACTCGAACCTTCAAAAACGCGTTGTCCCCAAAGCCGACCAGAATTTGAGTTGTTTACTGCATGGTCTTTCATCAACAATATTCGTTTTGGCGAAGGATGTAGTACAGAACTAAATATTGGACAGAAGCAGGCACTTTTTGAAGAAAAGTTCATACGTGCAACGGATAAAGATTTTACTTTTAGTACTATTCGTACTTGGATTGAGCGTCACACAGGTGCTCAATATTCCTACGATACAAATCAGGCTAACCGAACCATCAACTATGCCGATGATACCAAGATGGAGGCATGTTCTGTAATCTATCGCTTACGAGAATTGCTTGGAGCAGAATGGCAGACCTGGGAATGTTCAACAGAAAAGACTCATAACACAAAAAATGACAACAATAAACGCCATCAGGTAGTGTATCATTGGGAAGATGTTTGGCACGTATGCTTTACAGCCGACGATGAAGAACCTCTTGAACGTTTTGCCAAGGATGCCAATCTCGACTTGGTGTTGCTCAAACGCCTCTTTAACTCGATGCCTGTGGCTTATGCCAACCTGAGCCTCAAAGCCATTAACAATATAAATCGGTTCCTTCTGCAGGGCTTCCTCTACAACGAAGCCTGTCTCTATGCCAAGATTCCTGAGATTATTGGCGAAAAGTGCGATGCGAAACTTATCAAGAAACTGCAATCTGTCATTGCTAACGTCAATAGGAACAAACGTATTGTCTGCATAGCTAACGCCCTCATTGCATATTATAAGGCAGAAGAGTTTCGTTGGGCAGATCACGATACCACATATCAGCTCCAACCTTCCGATTACGACGATGTGCAGAGCTTTGCCATCGAGGAAATCGGTAATGTGACATGGAATGCCATGAGCACCGATGAACAAAGGGGCATCATCAACGAGGTTGCAGAACTCTATCAACAGTTCTTCGCATCAAGGGAGCGCAAGTTTTTCAAGGCTTCAACTGTAAAAGATGCTATGGTAAAGTATCTTGCAGATCATTTTCCCGAGGTTGATCCTTTAAAATTCAGTAAACTCTATCATCATTCGCAGATTTCCGTTTATCGTCCAGCACGTGAACACCGCATTGAACAGGACGACCGCATACTCTACCGCAAGTTGCTGGATTCTCCTGTAATCAGTGCTTTGCGCAACCCGATGGCTCTACGAGTACTCCATGCACTACGTCAGGACATCAACACGTTGCTTCGCGATGGCACTATCTACGAGGATGATACGAAGATTGTCGTAGAGGTGGCACGCGAACTGAACGATGCCAACATGCGATGGGCAATAAAGGAATACAATGACAAGCGTAGAGACGAGAACCGAGAGCTTGAAAAGCTTCTTGGGGAGTTCATTCCCACAAACGAAGCGCTGCGCAAAGTTCGCTATCTGGCAGAACAAAGCGAGGAACTGCAATCGTTTGAGGCAACTCTAGCAGATAAGCGTTATGATGAATACAAGAAGAAAATAATCAACCGCTACCGTCTATGGCGAGAGCAAAATGGACGATGCTTCTATACAGGCGATACGATTTCCTTGTCTGCCGTTCTTAATGGTGAAACAGTTGACATTGAGCATACCCTCCCTCGCAGTCAGTCGTTTGATGACTCCATGGAGAACCAGACACTTTGCAAAGCAAGTTTCAACCGACAGGTGAAGCGCAACCAAATTCCTTCGCAGCTCGACAACTACGAAGACATTCTCCGTAATCTCCAACCATGGGAGGAACGCATAGAACGCATCAAGGAGCGCGTCAGCCATTGGCGTTACCGTGCAAAGAAGGCACAGGACAAAGATAGCAAAGATTATGCCATCCGACAGCGCCACCTTTGGGAAATGGAACAACAATACTGGCAGCACAAGGTGGGCAACTTTAAGGTTAAGGAGGTGAAGCGAGGATTCCGTAACAGTCAATTAGTTGATACCTCCATCATAGCCAAGTATGCCACGCTTTTCCTCAAATCGTTGTTTGCCAACGTTGAGGTGCAGAAGGGTTCAGTTACAGCTGCCTTCCGTAACATTATCGGCGTACCTCAGAAATCTCGCGACAACAACTCTCACCATGCTGTGGATGCCCTTATACTGACCTACATTCCAACCTCGGCTCTACGTGAGAAATTGCTCAAGCTCTACTATGGGAAACTGGAGGCAGAACGCACAGGGCGCAATGTGTCGCACATTGAGAGTCAAATACAGAGAGAAGTCGCTCTGTGGCATCAACGTCAATCTCAATCCTACCATACAATTTTTGCGCGAGAATGTTATTGCTCGCTACACCGTCCACGAACAGATTATCACGCCTGCACGTCGTAAGAAGAAGGTAGGCACACGCACTTTTTGGCTTCAAGGTGACAACATTCGTGGCAAACTCTTCGAGGATAATTTCTACGGCAAGATTATGATTGATGAACAGGAGAAGGTGGTCATCCGCAGAAATGGAGGATACATCCCATTTGATGTGAAGCACATCCCCGATATCATTGACCCAAAGATTCGCGAGGCTGTAGAGAACCTCGTCAAGGAGAAAGGTTTCAAGCAAGCCATAAAGGATGGACTTTACATCGTAGGTCCTACTGGCGTAAAGACTCCAATTCGTCACATCCGATGCGAGTATAAGGATAAGCCGATCGTACCCGTGAAGAAGCATGCTTACACATCAACGAGAGAACACAAGCAGTACGCCTATGCTGTAAACGGCGAAGTGGTTCTCTATGCGCTTTATGAGAATGGCAATTTGCAGGAGCATCGTTGTGTGACACTTGCCGAGGTGGCAGCGGCTAATAAGCGCAATGCGCTTGAAAACATGGAGGATTTATTGCCTAAAGTTATTTTGAAGAAAGGCAAAAAACTACTGCGTAGTTTCGTGCTTCATCGTGGTACTATGCTCATTCTTCGTAAAGATAATGAAAAACTGGCAGAACTTTCTGCTTCAGAGATTTCAAAGAGATTATATCGGTTCAGAGCTTTAGACGAGGCAAAGCGAGGTACCATAACGCTTCAGCATCACTTGTATTCAGATACCGGAGGTAGCACAAAGCCAGCAAAAGTATTTGAAGTTGGCGATGCCTCCCAAAAGATTACCGTTGCCCGAAGCAAGCAGAAATTCTGGATTGAAGGTGCCGATTTTGAAATAGTACAAGGTAAGGTGATAGCTATACAGCATTAAAAAAACTGCACGCTCAGTCAGGGCGTGCAGTTCTATTATCAGCCATTTTTTGTTACTAAATTTGTTTCTACGCCATTTACGTACAGGTGTTTACACCAACTATGTTGTTAATGACTGGTGTCTGGTACATTTTTGAGAGCTATTCACAACAGTTCGTGGGTAGGGATGTTTGCGTTTGCGGTTGTTAATGACTGGTGTCTGGTACATTCTTGAGAGCTATTCACAACTGGTTGCGATTTGTTACCAGTTGACGGAGAGTTGTTAATGACTGGTGTCTGGTACATTTTTGAGAGCTATTCACAACACTTCCGTAACCTTTTCATTGCCAACTTCCTTGTGCCTGGTACATTTTTGAGAGCTATTCACAACTGTAGATGGTTGCCCAGTGTTCGGGAATTTGTCGCTTATGGCTGATGTTAGATGTATTTTTTGCATGTTATTCACAAAGTACAAAATTACTAAGGGGTTCATTGATAGTTGCTCATATTATGTCTGCAAACGCTATTATGCGAATGCAGTTGCAAAGTTATTAAAAAAAATGAATATACAACACTTTACAAGCGAAAAAAACATTAAATCTATGTTATATCGCTATTCTCATGGCAGAATCTCGTTGGTATTATCCCGAATTGTCCATGTTGAACCCAAATAGTCCAGTTCAAAACAAGAAAATTATGTACATTTCATGAAATTCACAATCAGCACCACATATTTTCATGTTTTGTCTGGAGAGGAGGGAGAATGCTGCGTAACTTTGCAGCGTAAAAAAATGAAAAAGTTCATCTCAGAAAATAAACAATCAGAAAACTAAAAAGACAAAATTATGAAGAAGCAATTATTCTCTCTCGCCATGCTTTTATTCACAATGGCACCATGCTCACAAATCAATGCAGATAACCAGAATTCAGATTCTACAATAGTCGAGAATCAGGAACAAGACGCTCTACGTTCGTTCGTAAGCAATTTCAGTGATACCTCAGCTTTCGCTTATGTAAAAGTCGGTGATCAGCAGGTACTGCTTGTATCGCAAGAGACTTTCGGAAATAATGAGAACTCAGATTTGGAAGCTGTCGCAACCTCTATCTTTGCTCTCGACGCAAAGGGCAAGATCGTCAGCCTTGGTTCCATCCGCTCGCAAGGCACTCTCTACCCTGTATCGCTATCCGACGACAACAAACTCATGGTAGCTGGCCATAGATTCGTAAACATATACAGCATCCGAGGCGAAGTCCCAGACTTATATCTTGACACCCATGCCGAGGGCGAAGTCCAAGAAATGGCAGAAATGTTCAAAATCTTCGAGCAAGGAACCCCTATTTTGTTCAATAAGAATCGCCATTGACACGCATTCTCCACGAGAGTTCAGGAATGCTTGGAAATAGGGCTAGCTGCATAAAAAATGGGAAACGATGCCACTCTGCGTGAAAAAACGCGGAATAGCATCGTTTCCCTTCTTTTTCCCGACATCGTTTTTGACCCGAGGAAAACTTTCCTTCCTATGAAAGGAAACCTTTCCCACCGTGGATGACACCTTTCCTTGCTATAGAAGGAAAGGCGAGTCCTTGCAGTTTAACGATTTTAGTTTATCCTTCGATAGTCTGGATAGTGCCGTCTTCGTTGTAGTGGAGTTCAGCAACCTTGAGTGAACGGAGACTGTTTACACCGCCTGAAGGTGCTGAGTCGTGGTGGAAGAGATACCACTTGCCCTTGAACTCTACGATAGAGTGGTGGGTAGTCCAACCAGCCTTAACAGGAGTGAGGACAACGCCCTGGTAAGTGAAAGGTCCGTAAGGATTGTCACCGATAGCGTAGCAGATCATGTGAGTATCACCTGTAGAGTATGAGAAGTAGTACTTTCCGTTGTACTTATGGCACCAAGAAGCTTCGAAGAAACGGTGTGGATCGTCAGCCTTGAGTGGCTTGCCATCTTCGCCAAGGATGATTACTGGCTTTGGCTCTTCTGCGAAATGGAGCATGTCAGGAGCAAGGCGAGCAACGCGTGATGGGAGAGCGTCAACCTCAGACTTCTTTGCAGGTGTGATGCCTTCTGTGTCACCTGGAGGAGGACATGCAGGACCTACTTCGTTGAATGCCATCTTATTGTCCTTGTACCACTGAAGCTGACCGCCCCAGATACCGCCAAGGTAGAAGTAATACTCGTTGTCGTCGTCCTTGAGAACTGCATAGTCGATAGAGTATGAGCCGTGCATTGGGTCGTTGAGAGGCTTGAAAGGACCTTCCGGTGAATCTGCAATGGCAACACCAGTGCGGAAGATCTCTGTCTTGTCCTTTGCTGGGAAGTACATGTAGTACTTGCCGTCCTTCTCCTGAACATCATTGTCCCAAAGCTGGTGGCTAGCCCAAGGAATATCCTTGAGATCGAGAATACAACCGTGGTCAACGAGTTCCTTCTCGCCGCGGCAAACTGCCTCGAGGTCGTCTGTAGAGAATACGTGGTAGTCCTTCATCTCATACTCAGCGCCGCTGTCGTCGTCACCAACGCCTGCGTCCCAGTCGTGAGATGGGTAGATATAAAGTCTGTCGTTCCAAACGTGAACAGATGGGTCAGCCATATAGTCGTGTGGCCAAAGATAGAATTTTCCTTCCATAAAGCCCCCCTCTAACTCCCCCCCTAATGGGGGAGGACCTTAATTAGATTTGCTAATGAGGGGAAAAGGTCTAATTGGTTAATAATTAATTATAGTAATAGGGAACTACCTCACAAAGGTAATTGTAATCCCCCTCCCATAAGGGGGAGGGATGGGGTGGGGCTTAGAACTTGAACTTTCCTTCGCGGTCGAATGGAAGCGGATAGTCTGTGCGTCCAGGGATAGGGAAGTCGTTCTTCCATGAAGAAGCGTCGGTGATGCCCCAGAATGTTACGCGCTTAACATTCTTTGAATACTTGTTGATGATAGCGAAGAGCTGCTTGAAACGCTTCTGCCAAGGCTTGAGCTGTTCTGCAGTGATGCCGTTCTTGTAAGGGTCTTTCTCCGGAGTGTACTGGAAGCGAGTTGATACATCGGCACCTGTGTAAGGGTTAGGGAGGATGGACATGTCAGTCTCTGTGAGCTGAACATCAACGCCAGCCTCAATGAATGCCTTGAGAGACTTCTCGTATTCCTTGAAATCAGGGAAGTCCATGCCGATATGTGTCTGTAAACCAACAGCATCGATGCGGATGCCCTTGCTCTTGAGACGCTGGATGAGCTTTACAACAGTGGCACGCTTGCCAGGAGCCGACATTGAATAGTCGTTGTAATAAAGCTCTGTGTTTGGGTCTGCTTCCTGAGCGCACTGGAAAGCCCAGTCGATGAACTCCTCACCCATGATCTTGTAGAAATCGCTCTTGCGGTAAGAACCATCGTCTTCGATAGCCTCGTTTACTACATCATAGCCCTTGATCTTGCCACGGAAGTGACCGTAAACAGTGTTGATGTAAGTACGCATGTTCTCCTTAAGCTGTTCCTTGCTAACGAGACTTCCGTCTTCGTTGTGGCAAATCCAGCGAGCACACTGTGAGTGCCAGATTGGAGCGTGAGCGATGATTGTGAGGTTATGCTTCTGTGCATACGCTACAAACTGGTCTGCAAGTACGAAATCGAAGACGCCCTTCTTAGGGGAAATAACTTCAGACTTCATGCAGTTTTCTGCTGTTACGCAGTTGAATTCGTTTGGTACGACACCAAGTTCAACCTTCATCTGCTCGCGATTGCCAACAAGCTTGTAGCTTGGGTCATCTATTTTATGCTCAGAAAGTCCGAGGTCAGCTGCCACTACCCACTGGTTGACCGTAGCGCCGATGAGAATGTTCTCAGCAGGAATGAGTTTGCGGAGTTGCATGTCCTTCTGGGCACTAACGCCAAGTGAGCAAAGCAAAGCCGCGGTTAATAGTATCTTTTTCATTATTAGGTTGGGTTATAAACCCTCCCAAGAATGGGAGGGAATAATCTTATTTACTTGTTGCGAGCTTCGATTTCCCTGTTCATTTCGTCAAGCTTCTCGTCAGTGAGTGGATACTTGTAGATGAGGAAACCTACAACGATGAGAAGGATAGCAGGAATGATAGTTGTGAACCAAAGGATAGCGTTCTGAACTGTTGCAGAATAATCTGCCAGATTCATGTAGTATGCGTTTACAGGACCGCTGATGAATGATGCGAGGAATACGACAATGAAGATTCCAATCATCAACTGCAAGCACTTGTTTGCCTTGAACTCGGCAAACATCTCGCCGTAGGTAACAGGCTTCTCAGGAGTAGTGGCAATATTCTCCTTGCAGCTCTTGAAA
Source organism: Bacteroidaceae bacterium (assembly GCA_024401305.1). GTDB lineage: Bacteria > Bacteroidota > Bacteroidia > Bacteroidales > Bacteroidaceae > Prevotella. The sequence goes on from JAKSLI010000035.1 coordinate 20,651, forward strand.
CAATAGAACAGAAGACCAAGACCTACAATTGCAAACAGCGATGTTACCGAGAACCAAGCGTATGGGTCGGTCTCGAGTGCAGAAGACTCGCTTGAGAGGTCAAAACCAATCATACCCATTACGAGCGGAGTAATCCATCCTGCGATAGAGAAACCAGCCTTGAAGGCAACACCAGCCAAAGCGTTTACAGTAGCTGCTGGACGGTTGCCTGTGCGGTACTCAGCCTCTGTGATTACCTCAGGAACGAGCGCCCACATGAGTGAACCTACGAGCAAGCCGACGCCTGTCATCACCTTGGCAGTCTGTACTAAAGTCTTGCAATCAGCCACATTTGCTACGTTAGGAACGATGTAAAGGATAGCAAAACCAATGAAACCAATGGCAAGAAGTGTGTAGTAAAGCCCTTTCTTACCCAATTTGCTCTTAAGGAATGGAAGCGAAGGAAGGATTATGAACGCCGGGATTGTACCGATAGCCATGAACAACGCCTGATCCCAGTTGATGCTTGCGCCTGCAAAAACAGCCAAGCCGATTGGGAAACCTGCCTGAACAATGATCTGACCGATGTTGGCGCATACCATACGAGTGGAAGTAAGCTTGAGAACCTCGTCGTTGTCACGAGTCATACTTGCCATGATAGAGCCGTACGGGATGTTTACCACGGAGTAGATCATGCTTAATAAACCATAGCTTACTACAGCATAACCCATCTTGGCACCTTCTGACCACGCAGCCACCTGAGGAAGCATGAGTAAGCATGCCGCAATTGTCAAAGGAATACCACCATAAAGGAGGTAAGAGCGGTATTTTCCGAACTTAGGATTGTTGTTGTCGATGTAGCGACCTACCACAGGTGACCAAATACAGTCGAGGAGTCGTACCACGAGGATAAGTGTGCCAACGAATTCAGGGCTGATTTTCAATACTGTTGTCATGTACAGCATCATGTAAACAGCCACTGTCTGGAAGATGAGGTTCTGTGCTAGGTCACCAGAACCGTAGCCGATGCGCTGCATCCAGCTAAGCTTGTAAAAGCCATTGTTTTGTGAAGTTTCCATTATGGTTAATAGTTTTTAGTTTTATTATTTCTTGGTTAATGGTTATTTTTTAATTGCTTCTGCAGCCATCTTACCCATCAATTCGTAGCCAGCAGGATTGAGGTGAAGCCAGTCGTCGCTGTACTTCTGCATAAGCTTTGCTGGGTCTTGTGGGTCTTTAACAGCAGCATCAAAGTCGATTACACCGTCAGCAACCTTCTGAGTGCGAATCCATTCGTTGACAGTCTGGCGAGCAGCCTCGTGGAAGAAAGTGTAATAGCCATTGCCCTTGAAAGGACAGATTGTTGCGATATAAACCTTCATGCCAGCAGCGTGAGCCTTGTCAGTCATGGTCTTGTATGCTTCGATGAGCTCGTTTGCCCTAACGATACTGTTGTCCTTTTCGCTGTTTTCTCTTGCACCGCCAATGTCGTTTACGCCTTCGTAGATGATGAGAGTCTTTGCTGCAGTCTGAGCAAGAACATCGCGATCGAAGCGAACGAGAGCAGGCTGACTAAGACCGCCGCGAAGAACAGCATTGCCGCCGATACCCTGATTAAGCACGCCAACCTTTCCTTCAAGAGCTTCTGCCATGCGGTCTGTCCAGCGGTTCTGGAGGTTTGTTGTTGTACCGCGACCATCTGTGATGCTATTGCCAAGGGCTACTACAACAGGAGTTTCCTTTGGTGCCATGACATCAAGCGATGCGATGTTGTACCAGTGGTCGAGACGCTCTGCAGATTCTACGCCGAAGTCTGACTTTGGCTTTGCCTCGCCTTCAATGATATAAGAAGTTGTGCGAGAACCGCGATGTGAAGTTGCGTGTTCCGGAGTCTGGTTTCCGTAAGAAATGGTAACTGTAAGGCGCTGAAGTGGCTTGAGATTGTACTTGATATTGTCAGAATAAACATCCTTGCCAGCCTCTATCTTCACGCTGCGCTTGCCGTTGAACGTAAGATATTTGGCAGTCTTTACATCAATGTCGTAGAGGTCTTTTGTGTCTGCAATATAGACAGACTTGATCTCTACAGCCTCGTTTCCGAAGACATTGCTGAACTGCATACGCATCAAATCGCCACCGATTGAAACATGGATTATTTCACGAACGGCACGATTAGATAGGCTCTTCTTTGGCATGTCGCTTGGTCCTGTGTATTCAACAGATGTTGCCCAAGTGCCAGTCCACTGCATGTCCTGTGCATTATTCTCCTGAGCGTTTGCTGAGAGAATGCCCAGAATTGATGCAAGAAATAGGCTACATAGTTTTTTCATATTGGTCTTTTTTGTTAGTTTTTTAGGATTAGGTTTCGTATATTTGTAATTGGCATGAATTTTAACATGATATTTGTGCGCAAAGTTAACAAAAAAATGAAGTAAATGCGCAATAAAATCTTTGATTTTGAAACAAATGTATCAAAAACAAAGGTTTTGGTAGTTATTTTAGCCAATTCTAGTACTTAAAAAACAAAAAAAGACCTGCACAATTGCTGTGCAAGTCTTTTCTTTTTATGTGTTAACTCCCATTAACCACCGAAGTTGTCGAAGCGAATCATTTCGTCTTCTACACCGAGAGAGTGGAGGAGGTCGAGAACTGTCTTAGCCATCATTGGAGGTCCACAGAGGTAGTACTCACAATCTTCTGGAGCTTCGTGCTGCTTGAGGTAAGTGTCACCCATAACAGGAGCTACGAAACCTGGAGTGTACTTGATTCCAGCTGCATCAGCCTTTGGATCTGGACGGTCGAGGGCAAGATGGAAGTGGAAGTTAGGGAAGTCCTTCTCAAGCTGGAGGAAGTCATCAAGGAATGGGATTTCCTCGAGAGCGCGTGCACCATAGAAGTAGTGCATTGGACGCTGACGATCTTCTGGGTTGATACCGTTACCCTTGAGCATGTGCATGATCTGAGCGCGGAGAGGAGCCATACCGGCACCACCACCAACCCAAATCATCTCACGGCCTGAACCGTACTGAGGACGGAACTCACCGAAAGGACCTGACATGATAACCTTATCACCTGGCTTGAGGTTGAAGATGTAAGAAGAAGCGATACCTGGGTTTACATCCATGAAGCCTGGACCCTGATCCTTTGGCTTGAAAGGAGGAGTTGCGATACGCACATTAAGAGTGATGATATCGCCCTCGTCAGGGTAGTTAGCCATAGAGTAAGCACGGATTGTAGGAGCTGGGTTAGAGCAGTGGAGGTCGAAGAGACCGAACTTCTCCCAAGCAGGAATATAAGTCTCACCGATGAGATCACGGTCGAAGTCCTTATAGTCAAGTTCGAATGCAGGGATGCGAATCTGTGCGTAAGAACCTGGTTCGAAGTTCATGTGCTCGCCTGGAGGGAGAGCCACCTTGTACTCCTTGATGAATGTAGCAACATTGCGGTTGCCGATAACTGTACATTCCCATTCCTTAACGCCCATGATAGACTCGTCAACATGAATCTTCATGTCGCTCTTAACCTTGCACTGGCAACCGAGACGCCAGCCTGCCTTCTGCTCCTTGCGAGAGAAGTGAGGCTTCTCTGAGTCGAGGATTTCGCCACCGCCTTCGAGTACCTGTACCTTACACTGTCCGCAGCTTGCCTTACCACCACAAGCAGATGGAAGGAAGATGCCATCCTCGTTCAATGTGGCCATGAGTGAAGCACCCTGTGGCACATTGATAGTTTGTTCGCCGTTGATCTCGATGTTCACATTGCCGCTTGGAGAGAGGAACTTCTTAGCAGTAAGAAGAATCACTACAAGCAGAATGATTACAACGAGGAATACGACAATACTTGATATAATAAAGTTCATAATATATTTCCTCTAATTAGATTTTAAGACCTGAGAAACACATCATTGCCATACCCATGAGACCTACAGTGATGAAGGTGATACCGAGACCCTGGAGAGGCTTTGGCACATCAGAGTATTGCATCTTTTCACGGATAGCACCCATTGCGCAGATAGCAAGTGTCCAACCGATACCAGAACCGAGAGCGTAAACGAGAGCGTCGCCAACGCCGCCAATGTACTGAGTGTTAGAAGGATCGAGGTTGATGCGCTGCTGCATGAAGAGTGAAGCACCCATGATAGCACAGTTTACAGCGATGAGAGGGAGGAAGATACCGAGAGCAGCGTAGAGAGAAGGAGAGAAACGCTCTACAATCATTTCGACGAGCTGTACCATACCTGCGATAACGGCGATGAAGAGAATGAATGAAAGGTAAGTGAGATCCTGTCCAAAGATTCCGTCAGCTGCAAGCACCTTTGTCTGAAGAAGATAGTCAACAGGCACGGTGATGAGGAGCACGAAGGTAACGGCAAGTCCGAGTCCGAAAGATGTCTTCACATTCTTTGATACGGCCAAGAAAGAACACATACCAAGGAAGTAAGCGAAGATCATATTGTCCACAAAGATGGACTTAACGAATAATGCTATTTGATGTTCCATTTTGTAGAATCAATTATTTGTTAGTAATTGCACGGTGTACCCAGATAACGATGCCGAGGAGGATGAGTGACATCACTGACATTGTCATCATACCGTTGTTAACATAACCGAAGTCGTAAGCACCTTCAGGGATGATGCGGAAACCGAGAAGAGTACCGCGGCCGAGGAGTTCGCGAACACCACCTACTATAATAAGAATGTACGCGTAGCCGAGACCGTTTGCAATACCGTCGATGAGAGAAGGGATTGGCTTGTTGGTCATGGCAAATGCCTCAAGACGACCCATAAGGATACAGTTTGTGATGATAAGACCTACGTAAACAGAGAGGGTTACGCTCACGTCGTAAGCGAAAGCCTTGAGAACCTGTGATACGATAGTAACGAGAGCAGCTACGACAACGAGCTGTACGATGATACGAATACGGTTTGGAATAGTGTTACGAAGTACTGAGATCGTAACATTTGCAAGGGCTGTAATGATAGTCACAGCAAGACCCATCACAATAGCTGGCTCAAGCTGAGATGTAACAGCCAAGGCTGAACAGATACCGAGCACCTGTACAAGGATAGGATGGTCTTGGTTCAGCGGATTGATAAATGCTTCTTTGTTTGTCATAATTCAATTATTTCTTTAAGAAGTCGTTATACTTTGCAAGACCTTCCTTAAGCATGAGGTTTACACCGTCAGAAGTAAGAGTGGCACCTGTTACGGCGTCAACTTCGCTTTCTGGGTTTTCCACATTCTTCTTTACACCGAGAACGATGTCTGAAGAGCCTTCAGCAGTAATCTTCTTGCCCTTGAACTTGTCCTGCCAAGCCTTAGAGTCCTTGATTTCAGCACCAAGACCTGCAGTTTCGCCTTCGTGGTTGAAGAATACGCCGTAAACAGTCTGCTTGTCGTCGTTGAGAGAGATGAAACCTGAGATAGGGCCCCAAAGTCCCATGCCCTTTACTGTGAGCACGTACTTTGTCTTGCCTTCAAGTTCGCAAGTGAAAATCTTGTAGCCGTCTTCCACTTCCTCTTCGCTCTTAACCACCTCGCTGTAAGTCTTTTCAGCGTCTGGGAGGTTGCGGAGGTCGAGAGAGTTGAGAACCTGCTTCTTATAGTCAAGCTGTACGTTTGCATCCTGCTTATCCTTCAATGACTGAGAGATGAAAGCAAGGAGGAAAGCCACGATAACCACCATTACTATTGCGTAACCGATGGTATAAACATTAGAGTTTGTATTCAGTTTTGCCATAGTTGTAATGATTATTTAGTTGCACGCTTAGCACGCTTAGAGATATTGCTCTGTACTACGCAATAGTCAATAAGTGGTGCGAACATGTTCATAAGAAGGATAGCGAGCATCATACCCTCTGGATAACCTGGGTTGAGAACGCGCACTGTAACTGCTACGAGACCGATGAGAACACCGTAAACATACTGTCCACAGCTTGTGCGGCAAGATGTTACAGGGTCTGTTGCCATGAATACAGCACCGAAGCAGAAGCCACCGAGAACGAGGTGCTCATACCATTCGATAGTTGTCTGACCTGTAGCCTTGAAGATAAGACCTGCAACAGCACCACCAGCGAATACAGAAAGCATTGTACGCCATGAAGCTACGTTAGTGATGAGGAGGAGAAGACCACCGATTGCGATAGCGATAACAGAAGTTTCACCGATAGAACCTGGGATAGTACCGATGATAGCATCGCAGATGCATCCGTTGTAGCTTCCACCAGCAACCTCAGCGAGTGGGGTAGCGGCAGTGAAAGTGTCAGGGAGCTCGTAGCCGAGACCGAAGAATGTGTCGTTAGCCACCCAAACCTTGTCACCACTCATCATTGTAGGATAAGAGAAGAAAAGGAACGCGCGCGCTACGAGTGCAGGGTTGAAGATGTTCATACCTGTACCACCGAAGATTTCCTTACCGATGATTACGGCGAATGCTGTAGCGATGGCAAGCATCCAGAGTGGGCAACCGATAGGGATGATCATTGGGATGATGATACCAGAAGCGAGGAAGCCTTCGTGGATTTCCTCACCCTTCCACTGTGCCCAAGCGAACTCGATGGAAAGACCTACGATGTAGCTTACAATAATCTTTGGCAATACCTGGAGCATACCGTAAAGGAACATCTCGCAGCAGCCAGTTTCAGCGAGCTTGCCTGCAGCAAGAGCGTTCTGGTAGCCGATGTTGTACATACCGAACAGAAGTGCAGGAAGGAGCGCTATAACCACAAAACTGATGACACGCTTAGAGTCAACGGCATCATGAATGTGTGAGCCAGACTTCGCCGTATTGTTTGGCACGAAGAGGAATGAGTCAAAACCATCGAATACGCTTCTCAGGTAGTGGAACTTTCCGTCCTTCTCGAAGTTTGGCTTTAAGTTATTACGGAGATTAACTAAAAATTTCATGTTTAATAATTATCAATTTGTAATTAATAATTGATTATGAGTTTTCCTTCTTGAGCATGTTCAAGCCTTCGCGAACGATAGCCTGAAGTGGCTGCTTAGATGAACAAACGAACTCTGCGAGAGCAAAGTCCTTTGGAGAAACCTCATATATGCCGAGCTGCTCCATCTTGTCGATGTCCTGAGCGATGATAGCCTTTACGAGATATTCTGGGTAGATGTCCATAGGGAAAACCTTGTCGTACTCACCAGACATGATCATGTGGCGAGCCTCCCCCTTCATACGAGCGTCGAGAGCATACTCCTTCTTGCCCTGGAGCCAAGAGAAGTAAGTGCGGCTTGTAGAGAACTGGTTGAAGCGTGGCATGATCCAGCCGAAGAGCTCGTCTGGGCATGAGTTTTCAGGAATTGCTGTTACGCATGAAGAAGTAGCCCAAAGATAGTCGTCGATGTTAGAGAGAGCACCTGTGAGAGGGTTACCGTTGATGATGCGAACATTCTCTGTTGAGTTGAGCTGACCAGCGAGGATAGCCTTGAGGTTCTGACCTACGACTGTCTTCACGTAGCATGGCTCGTTCATTTCGCTACCTGCAACTGCGATGACGCGAGAGAAGTCAACCTTGCCAGTGTTTACGAGACGACCGATGAATACGACTGCCATTGGGTCAACAGTCCAAACAACTTCGCCCTTGTTCACTGGGTCGAGGTGGTTAACCTGAACGCTTACGTTGCCTGCAGGACACTTGCCCTTGAACACTGCCACTTCTGCGTCGAGACCTTGTGTGAAAGCCTGACCGTCCTGATCAGCGTTTACGCCAACGTAAGTCTTTGCAATCTTTGCGAGAGCTGCGATACCAGCCTTGAAGTTAGCATCTTCGCCTGCAAATTCAACTGCAGCCTCTGCTTCGAGCGGCATGTCGCGGAAAGCAGAAACAAAAATTGCTTTCGGAGCAACGGTTGGGTCGGCTACAACACAGTCGTAAGGCAACTGGTTGACGAATGCCAACATTCCGCTTTCTGAAAGCAAGCTAACAATCTCATTACCTGACATCTTTGCGACGTCTTTCTTGCCGAAGTCCTTTTGCTTCTGCTCCTTGTCTGCCTGAATCTTAACGAGCATCAACTTGCGGCGCTCGCCACGAACTACCTCAGTTACAGTACCGCTTACAGGCGCAACAACCTTGACAGCCTCACTGCTCTTCGCCTGGAAGAGAGCATCGCCAGCCAAGACCTTATCGCCTTGCTTTACCAATACCTTTGGAGTTACACCTTCAAAAGCAGCAGGAACAATAGCAATGTCTTCGCCCAAGGCCACTTCCTTGACAGTAGAAGCTGCCTTTCCCTTAAGGGAAATGTTGAGGCCTTTGCTAAGTTTAATGTATTGTGTCATACTGTTAAAAATGATGAATAATTTTATTTTTTACGCGGCAAAGTTAACAATTTTTAACCACTTACTCGCGCTCTCATACAGATTTCTTTATGTTTTTGCAACATATTTGATAGGCAAACAGTCATTTCGCTATGTGTAAATAACAAAACGACTACTTCACGACAATCTTCTTTCCTCCACGGATATAAATGCCTGGAGCAGAAGGATAGGCAACGCGGCGACCGCTGAGATCGAAAATGGCTGCATCGGAAGGTTCTGCAAGATTGATAGGAGTATCAATGCCAGTCTCTTCATCGTGCTTTACGAGCTTTACATTGCCGAGCAAAGCTTCGTTGAAACCGCCATTAGTCTTCTGAAGTTCCCATTTCAGGATGTAGTTTGTCTGTTCCGTAATCTCGAAGGAAACCTTTTCGTCGTTTGTCTCAGTGATTCTAGCCGAAGAACCGTTGCTGGAAACGATAGCCGTTGGCGTGAAGACTTCCTCGGTTACTTTTCCGCGAACCTTCTGTATGATTGCTGTGACTGAAGGTGTGGCTTTCCAACCGGCAATGGAGAAACTCAAGGTGTATTTGCCAGGGGAAAGTTGCAAGCGGTAATTTTGTTCGCTTCCGTAGCTTACATAACCAGTGCCGTTGTTGCCAGAGCGGAAATAGAATGCGTAAGCCATCTTGCCTTCTGGAGAGAACGACATGATGCGAGGACCGAGTGAATAGTTGCCTGCACTGCGAAGACCTTCTTCCGAATATGAGCACCAGCCCGGAGGAATGCAAGAAGCACCTGCAATGTCAAATCCGTCTGTGAACACGCTACTTCCTTCCACTTCCGTAACAAGGTCAGTGCGTTCGCTGCTCTTCTTGTAGATGAATGTGTTTACGCTGTAAGGTTGGATTTCAACGGTTGGTTCGTAGGTTTCTTCTGCACAAGTGATGTCAGTCTTCACCATGTTGGCAGTTTCTGTTGTCACAATCTGACTACCGCCCTTAGTGAAGAATGGCAATGTGAGCGTAGTGTTGTAAGTGTATGAACCTGAGTTGATTACCATAACAACAACGCTATCGCCTGTCTGTGAGAGATAAGCAGAAGAAGAGAGCTTGCCACTATTGTCAGTAAGTGCGTGTGAGATGCGTGTTGTGCCCGAAACATACTTTGCATAGTGCGAAAGAATGTAGCCGCGCTTTGTTATTTCATTGTTTACAGTTCCATAATTTCCGTCGCCAAGACAACCATAATAGCGCTTCAGAGAGTAGTGAACCCACGCACTCATATTGGCAAGCATTGCGTCGTTTATGCTCTTTGCAAAAAGGAAACCATCATCTTTCCAGTTGATGTCCTTTTTGTCTTTCTCCTGACGCTCGTTGATGAGGAATTCCGTCATCCAAACTTCCTTGCCCTTTTGTGCAGCAAGTGGATAAGAAGAACCATCCCAACCGTAGAAGTGACCGCCAAGAATGTCGAGTTCATCACATGCAGCAGGATCGTTGAGGATAGGCTCGTGCATGCTGCGAGTGAAGTGGATAGCCTCAGGAGCGATGATCTTGCACTTGATGAGATTGCCGTAGTTCTTCAGAAAATTTGCAAGCTTCTCGCCTGTCCAGATGCAGCTCTGGTAAGTGGCGTTCCAGTCAGGTTCGTTCTGGATGGAAACGGCATCGATGGAAGTGCCTTGCTGCTTCATGTATTCTGCGTAGTCGTTGAGGAACACTGCCCAATCCTTGTAGCGGGAAGTGAGAAGTTCACCGCCATTGGAATCGGAATTGTTTGATTTCCAGGAAGCTGGTGGCGACCATGGTGAACCGAAAACGAAAGCGCCATACATCTTTGCACGCTTAACATTGGCAACGCCAGCGCTCCAGGAACTCTTGCTGTTGCCGATGTAAGTACGGAGAATGTTTAGTCCAAGCTGGTTCTCGTCCTTGCCAAAGAGTTTGTCCATCTCTGTGTTTCCAAGCCAATAGCTCCATGTTGGACTTGGCGAGAAACCACCGAAACCAGTGACGTGCTGGAATTGCTTGCGACTGTCAATGCTGATGCTTGCCTCCTTGTTCTGCGCGTTTGAAGCAATGGCAACGAACGAAAAGGCTGCGATTAATGAATAAAGGATTTTTCTCATATAGGTTAATAGTTTTGTTTCGTTATTGTTCTTTGCAACTTTCAATAAGCTTCTTGAATAGGTAATTCTTCGAGAGCAACTCCTTGTTACCCAATGCGATGAACTTCTTTCGGGCACGGGTTAATGCCACATTCAACTTTCGGTCTATCGGGCGATTGTTCTCGTAGAATGTGTTTGCCGTAAGGAATCCGAGCTGGTGTTCCTTGCTTATCGTGAACGAATATATTATCACGTCGCGCTGACTACCTTGGTATCGCTCAACGGTGTCGATGCTTATGCGTGAATAATCTGCAATGCCGTACTTTTCGAGTTCACTGCGAACGGTTGCTATCTGGTTGCGGTAAGGCACGATGATGCCGACAGTCTTTCGCGGATTGAAACCATCAGAGCCATTCTTTTTAGCAGCTTCTTCATATTCCTTTCTGACCTCGTCAACGATTTTTGCAGCCACGATTGCTTCATCGATGTTTGCCTTGTCGTTGCCGTTTGTGTCGGTCTTCTTGATGTCATGGAAAAGCATTCTGCCACCGCTTTCCTCAAGCTGATGGGGTAGGGGAACAGGCTGAAGGTTCTCCTCTTTGTAGAAGTGTTCGTTGGCAAACTCTGCGATGTCCGGATGCATTCTGCCTTGCTTGCGGAGAAGTCCGATGAACTGTGTTCTGCCAGCCTTTCGTTCGATGTTTATGAGTCGTTCGAAGAGTGAGTTGCGGCAGTCGGTTAGGCAGATGTCGTTGAGTTCCTTGCTAGTGACTTTGCTTTCTTCTGGCGATTGCTGAACAACGGCTGGAAGCTGCTTGTAGTCGCCGATAAGAACGAACTTGTCAATGTCCTGCGAGAGAATGCCGATGATGTTCGGCTCAAGGATTTGCGAAGATTCGTCGATTATGGCGAGCGAGAAATGCTTCAGCGTGAAGAGGTATGTGCGAGAGGATATTGTGGATGTTGTGCCGACAATGACTTTCGCATTAAGTATGTCTGCCTTGATGACTGCGAGAGAGGAGTTCTCGCGTGCCTTTATATTCAATAGATGTGGCAACCACTGTTCGTCAGTGGCAAACTCATTGCCGATGCGAAGGAAGTCTATTCCTGCTCCGTCAAGCATCTCGCAGATTTCATCCACAGCGCGGTTTGTGTAGCTGAGAAGGAGTAAAGCGCCATCTGACCCCCCATCCCCCCGAGGGGGAGTTTTTAATGTGATTATTTCGCTGCTTTTATATTTGTTTTCATCTGCAGAACTATTAAAAGTTCCCCCTTGGGGGGCTAGGGGGTCAAGACTCTCCTGCACCATGAACTTCAAGGCTTGTGAGGTCTTGCCTGTTCCTGGAGGTCCGATGAGTAGGAAGTAGTCTTTCGCTTGCTTCATGCGAAGTACGATGTCATCGTAATCTTCCGAATATGAGCGAGTTAGAGTTTTTGTAAGATCTGCTTGTGGCTCTCGTTGTCCGAGAATTAGTTCCTGTCTTTCCGGCTCTGCTTTGAGGAAAGCTGTAAGCGAACGAAGTGACGAAGATGTTGATGAGTTTGACGCAGAATGTTCTATTGCCCAGAATGTCTTTTCATCATTCTCATTGTTTTGCGAAAGTTTGTCGAGATGAATCGGATTCTTCAGCGAAAGAACAATCTCGTCTGATGTCATCTTTATGATATTCGCCTTATGAAGGAAAGCCTTGCGAACATCAGGAATGTCTGTATATTGGTAAAGATAAACGCTGTCACCACGACGGAAGTTAGGGAGTGGCCCCCCAACCCCCCGAGGGGGAGTTGACCCCCCAGCCCCCGAAGGGGGAGTTTTTAATTGTTCTGTGCACTGATTCTTATGCAGCGAAAGAGTCATTTGAAGAGTTCCCCCTTGGGGGGCTAGGGGGTCTTTCTCCCCCTGGGGGGCTAGGGGGTCAGTTAGTGGCGCTAAGATATTTCCCGTATCAATCTTTTCTTCCAACGTCATCTTCCAAAGATAGGAAACTGCAGTGCTTTGCTCTGTGCTTTCGCCAAGCCATGCGGCACGCTGCTCACGATAGACGAAAGTTGCCATCGTGTCGAAATAAGCGTAGAGAAGTTTTGATACGAAAAGATTGTTGTAGATTGAGAACTGTTCCTCGAGTTGCGGACATTGGTAGTCTCTCCAAAGATTGCTTTGGCTGCGTTTCACGTTCACGACATCCGTTCTGAGCAGCGGACGGATCTTCCCAAAGCCCTTGTCGGCAACCATCAACTCTGTGGCTACGATTTGATTGCGCAGTTTCAGCGCTTCATTTATCAGTACTTCGTAATAGTCAACAGGCAGCAAACCCGTCGGCATCTCGTATTTTGAGTAGAGAAGGTAGAAGTCAATGTCTTCCCTTTTTACTCCGAAGTTGAAGTAAAGTACTGAGAAATAAAGCAATAGCTGAACATAATGGCTTTCAACATGATAACCGATGTCGCTGATTCGTGAGTTTGCGAGATTGAAGTTCTTGCCGGATTTCTGTTCGATGAGCAACTTTAGGTCTGTTGTCATCATATCCACACGACCTTGCAAACCAAGAGCTTCGCAGACGAAAGTCGGTTCAAGAATTGCTTTGTCCAAATCGTATTTCTCCTTCAATGCAGCAACAATCTCCTGGATATTGCTTGCCTGCTTGATGGCATCTTGCTTGAATTGGTTGCCGTTGAATTTCGGACAAGTGATGAACTCCAGCGGTTGCGATTGGAAACATTGCGTAAGAACCTTAGCGAAGTTGAAACCCCTCCCAACCTCCCCACAAGGGGAGGGGTTGCTACCCGGACGGTTCTGTCCTCCCCCTTGTGGGGGAGTTAGAGGGGGTCTGGAGATTATCTCATCGAGCGCTGCACCAGCGTAATTACCGAGAAGAATAGGTTGCGATGTCTCTGGCTTGGAGAGTCTGCTAACAATGTAGTTCAGAGCGTGATGACCGTATTCCTTGAAGCAGCCCGCAATGGAAGAAATGTCAACAAGGAAGTCTGGTTCTACGATGATGTGCTGCGGAAAGACAACGGCATTCTCTATGAGCTGTGTGGCGTCGAGAATGTTAATCTGCATGCCCGACTTGAGAATCTTCTTCAGATAAAGAAACTGCCCGTCGCTGTAATCCACAACATATCGCTTCGCCTTTGCCTCATCGCCAGGAAGAGGAGAAGAAAAGCAATGGAGATATTGCGGTGTGATGCGTTCTATTATGAGTCGGAGTTTCTTTATCATAGTTTAATATAAAATCAGTAGGGCGAAGATTTCTGAGCCGTTAACAAAGGAATAGTTTCCAATGGTTGCGGCTCGGAAATCCTCGCCCTACATTATTTAATTCGAAGTAAAGCCTTTAGCTTTTAGCCTTTAGCCTTTACCCTCGCTCAAAGAGCGAACTTTAGATTGCGAATGGGTTCTCGCCTGGGTAGAGCTGTCCTGCTGGGAGAGGAGTGTTGATGTCTTCTACGCCGAGCATCTTGAGAGCCTCGAAGAGAACCTTGCCAGACTTCTTGAATGCGTAAGCACCGTGGTGTGGGAAGCGCTTGCCAACGAGGACGTGGCGATAGAAGCGAGCGAATCCAGGGATAGCTGCGATACCGATACCACCGAATGAGCAAGGATCGATGTCGAGGAAGTGACCTTCAGCGATGTAAGAAACAAGCTTGGCATCAGAGTTAGACTGGATGCGGAACATTGTAGTAGCAGAAGGCATGATCTGACCTTCGAGAGTACCCTTTGTGATTTCTGGGCTCATGAGACGAGCCTGGATGAGCTGATACTTGATCTTGCAGTCCTTCATGCACTGTGAGCAAGTGTTACCGCAGTGGAAGCCCATGTAGAGGTCCTTGAGGTCTGCACCAGCGAGGTTAGCACCAGCAGGGATAACGTCAGCAGGAACAGAGTTGTTGATGTCGAGGAGAGTAGCTGGCTTCTCAGTAGCGCACTCAGCCATGTACTCAGAGAGAGCACCGTAGAGGTCAACCTCACAAGCTACAGGGATACCACGACCGGTGAGACGTGAGTTAACGTAGCAAG
>JAKSLI010000036.1 GCA_024401305.1 Bacteroidaceae bacterium
GCACGTGATTTGTAATCTCGGGGTCGTTGGTTCGAATCCGACAAGAGGCTCAAGGAAAGGAAACGGATAGGTTTATGCCAATCCGTTTTTGGTTCGAAGAACGGATAGGTTTATGCCTGTCCGTTTTTTGTTTCCCTATGAGTTTTGACTCATTTTCCTTAGAGATAATTTTTTATTCCTATGAGTTTTGACTCGTTTTCCATAGAGATATTTTTGTAAACCCAACAAACGCAGATTCTTTACCAACTTGGGGATAGATTAAGAATCTTATAGATTTGCCTACACCCTACACAAAAACACTGAGATTCCCTTTATTTATTAGGGTTTGTGGAGGTGTAGGCTACCATTTATGCCTACACCTCCCTACACCCACACCTACACCTCGTAATATCCTATATACCAATACGATATAAAGAAAGGTGTAGGTGTGTAGGCTATTTTCAAATTCGTCAATTTTCCTTCCTCCACGAAATTTACTTGTTCCTTCCACTATCTTATCTCGTCTTCCGTCAAACCATAGAGGTCATAGACGAGGCGAAAGCCTGTCCTGAGCTTGTCGATGGCATTGAGTTCCTCTTCGACAGTATGTTTCATGCAGACCTCTTGAGTTGTGTCCAACTTCTTGGGTTCACTTCAGAGCCTGTCCCTTGACCCATTAATGATACAATAGGCTATGACAAGCATCAGCAATAATGACTATATCGTTTCCATTTTCATCTTCTGCTACATAATATGCGAAATGAAAATCTTCTGAAATGAATTCATAATAATCATTCTCTATCCATTCTCTTTTCAGTCTTGCCTTTGGGTGTATTCGGGCATATCGTCCCAATGAAGACATGGCATTATACAGACGATCCTTTTTCTTTATAACAGAAATCTCATCGTATGTCTCATGATTCATAAGGGCATAGTCATAGAATTCGTCTATCACTTCATGCACCATTGGAGATATTATGACTCTCATCAGCTATGGAAGTGATTATGGATTTTCTTTTCTATCAATGCCTTAGATTGCTCTAATGTCATGTATCCTTGCGCCATCAACTGAGCCGTGTTCACCTTTTTAACATTGCATTCTGTAGCTAATGCAAGTTCTGGTTCACACACCATCTGAGACTCATCTTCTGACAGTTTATATCGCTTCGTCATATCTATGTTGATTTAATTTGCTGCAAAGGTACGATTAAGTATTGAAACCGCCAAATATTTCAGAATCTTTTTCTACTTTGCCCCCTTCCACAATCTTAATCTCGTCTTCGGTCAAACCATAGAGGTCATAGACGAGATGGTCGATCTCACGCTCAAGGGCTGTGGTGTCGGCTTGTGGGTTGGATTTCTTGGCAGAAAGGCATGCCTGAAAAAAGACATAGACAATAAGACTTGTGACTGAGTAAGACCTCTCAAGCCACAAGTCCTAATAAAGTGTTAGACTGATTCTACGTCTTCAAGAGAGACTCCTCTGCAACAATGGAAACTTCGTCTTCGTGAAGAATATAGTTTGTTGATACATTAATGATAGGAGTATTTAACGCGGCAGAAATCTTTGCCAATGTAGATAAAGTGAAGTTATGAGTTCCACCTACCCACCTGCAAACTTCCGCTTCTGTCTTTCCCATCATTTTTGCAAACTCCTTTTGAGTCATGTTTTTAGCTTTCAGTATAGCAACTATTCTATCTGCTATACCCCATGACAAATCCACTTGAATCTTAACGTCTTCAGGAATCTGCTTTAATGCCTGTTGGAATATTGAAGAGTCTTTCATAAGTCAAAAGTATTATTGTCAATATCAGAGATAGTATGTTCTTCGATTGTTATCTCACCTTTTTTTACAGCAAGTTTGATTAGTTCATCAAGCTTCTGAAGAGTGAGAACATATCCATTTAGTTCCGAGTTTTCTTGATAAGTCTTTGAATCCTTAACGCCTCCATTTCCTGCTATCAATACGGAATCAGACATTCTCAAGCAATACAATCTTAATTTGCTTGTCTCTATAGGAAGAGCGCATACGCGATCTCTCATCTTGCCTTCTGGACGGAAATAACGTTCCAAGAAGCCGCTTACAGTTAGCATCTTATTGATAGCTGTGAGAATTATCTGTAAATCACGATTTAGGATGATGTCTTGTTGATACTTTTGAATGAACTTTTCAAACTCATTAAAACTTTCGCCTTCAAAGCAAATAGAAAACAGCCCTGCTTTTTCTGTCTGCATTACTGATTGAAGTTTTGCCTGCGCCATAATTACTTTATATGATAATTTTGTGCAAAGATACAATCCATAAAACAACCAATTAGCTTATATGCTAATATTTTATTCCTTTTACTCGATTTTATTAACTTCAATCAATCGTAATGCAGACAGAATTCCGCTTTAGTCGTTCATATTGTTAGATGTATTATAGTTCTTTGTTATTGATTTGTTCCTTCCACAATCTTAATCTCGTCTTCTGTCAAACCATAGAGGTCATAGACAAGACGGTCGATTTTATGAAGAGGCAATTATCATCTTACATCGTGAGAACCTTTGTGCTTTCTTCGCCAAACTGACTAACTACGCGAACAGCAACTCTTCTGCCAGGCTCGTAAGTGAGAGGTTCGCTGCGATATGAGTAGAGTTCGTCCCATACCTCTTCATTGAAAACAAGTTTTAGAGTGCGTTCTGCATTCTTTTTTGTCTTATATGAGGCAGTATGCTCAAGACCTTTCTTCCATGCAGCAAACTCCTTCTTGTCGCCTCCGCAGAAGTGAATGCCACGAACAACGAACTTACTGTTGTCGTAGCGGTCATCTATTTCCCAATAAGCAATCTGGTCGAGAGAACGTGCCTGAACATCATCCTTTATAGGGTCGTAGATATCCAAACCACGTATCTCCACATGGCAGTGAGTATCGTCATCCTTAACGATTTCTATGTCAGGTTCACCGATAGTGATAAATGCACCTGCACCCTTATCTTTCTTCAACAAACCATCTTGCATAAGGTCATCGTGCATACGAACCTTTGAGACAATGTAAGTGCCGAGATTATAGTCCTTGTCATTGATATTGTCCTCAAACGAGAAACCGAGGATTACAAGCCATGAAGCACCTTCGTTCATTGCCTTTGGGCGGAACTCTTGTAATGCCATAGCCACATCCTGCTTGCTGACAGTACCAAACTTAGGACCGATATGGAAATAGACTGTTCTTTCCAATCCGTTGCCATCAGTATAATACCCCTTTGCATGCAGATAAGGACTTGCCAATGCTTCCACGCCACGGAACTTTGCCTGCTCTTCCTTACGACCGTTGCGAATGCCTGAAGTCATAAGATGAGAGAATATTCGCTCTTGGAACAAACGATTTTCTTCAACCTCATCCGCATGTTCTTCCATATCCTCTGGCGACTTGATATTGTAGCTCTGCAAGGTTTCGACTGTGAAAGGACCTGCTACACGCATTCGCTTTTTGTCCTCAAGAGGTTGATCGTAGAGGGTTTCTCTATCTGGTTCTTCATTTTGAGCTAAAGTTTTAATGGTAACATGTGGTACAGTTTTATAAACAAACCCTTGTCTAATGTCTTTCGATTCATTGTCAAATAATTCATAGTACGGATAAACGGCTGTAGTAAGTCTTTTTTTTGCAATGTTCAACGCAATGCGACTTGTGTCCATAGTAATCCACCTACGTCCCCATTGCTCAGCAACGTATGCAGTAGTTCCACCACCACAAGTAGGATCCAGAACGAGATCTCCAGGGTCTGTTGTCATCAAAAGACAACGTTGAATCACTTTCGTTGATGTTTGAACAACATATTCAATATCTTTAGCTCCGGCTGTATCATTCCAAAGGTTATTTAATTCTTGCATAGGGAAATCCTCATGATACCTAATAAAAGAAGGCGTGTCTGAAGGACAAATCACTCTATTCTTTTTAATCAGATTTTCCATACCTAATTTGTTGGTCGCCCAACTTTTTTTCTTTGCATGAATAATCTTCCCATTGAAAATGAAGTCATAAAAGCATGAAGGGGTATAACCTGAGGATGTTAGTTTGTCCAATCTAAAGATCTTTGCACCTTTAGGTAGTAAAGATGGAGCTATTTGCTCTTGTGGAGTCATAGTCCTTGTTGAACCATCTGGTAACTCAACATATTTATACATTGAACCTGCACCTATCGCTTTATTCTCGAATAATTGTCGATATTTAACATTTTCAATATCTTTCGCATACCATATCAAATAATCAGAAATTCCCGCTAATCCTGTACTTCCCAATGGAGATGTTTTTTTAAAAGTAATCAAAGAGCAAAAATTCTCACTACCAAACACCTCATCCATCAGATTGCGAACAAGATGAACATTCTCATCGCTAATCTGCACAAACACACTACCGCTTTGCGTAAGCAGTTCACGAGCTACGACAAGGCGATCACGAAGATATGACAAATAAGAATGAATGCCCAACTCCCAAGTATCTCGGAAAGCCTTAATCATCTCTGGCTCACCACTTAGGCTTTGGTCATTGTCCTTTACGTCTCGGCTATTGAGTTTCATCTGCCAATTGCTACCATACTTGATTCCGTAAGGCGGGTCAATATAGATACATTGTACCTTGCCCGCCATACCCTCACGCTTCAATAGAGAGTTCATGACAAGCAGAGAATCGCCCTGAATAAGGCGGTTCTTCCATTCTGATGAATGCTTGTAGTATTCTGCCACCTTCTCCAACTCATCCTGGATAGGATTGCTGAACTCCGTATAAGAGAACAAGTCTCCTTGAAGCTGTGCAACCTCGCTTTTCTGCTCAACAAGGTCATAGAGGTTGTTGATGAGCATTTCTGGTTGCACATCCTCATGAACATAAAGCGAACGAATGTCCACTTTCATGTCAGGCGAC
Organism: Bacteroidaceae bacterium; assembly: GCA_024401305.1. GTDB lineage: Bacteria > Bacteroidota > Bacteroidia > Bacteroidales > Bacteroidaceae > Prevotella. The sequence continues at coordinate 4,882 of JAKSLI010000036.1, forward strand.
TGAGTGTCCTCGTCGTCATTATCATATTTGCCGAGCCAATACAATTCAGGATCACGTCCACGAGTGAACTCATGGCGGAATGTTTTGTATGTTGCAGTACGACTATCATCAGCCACATTGAAAGCTTCTTCTCCTGCATGTTCAGTAGTAGGAATGTCCAAACGCGTATCTTTTGGATGCTTGATGGCATCTACTGGTTTTGTTATCTTGCTCATAGTTCGTTTATTTTCTTGGTTAGTGCAGATTCTATATTGTCAATATCGGTTATCTCTATGAATGCCCATTCGCCGTATTCCTTCAAGTTGTTCACAGCAGGAATCCAATAGTTTTGCGTGTAGAATCGTTTTGCATCCTTATTGCCAGTGCGGTCATTGCTGAAACCAGAGATCTCAATGATAAGGTTTACTTTGCGACCATCAGGCGCTTTGCAAACAGCAATGAAGTCAGTGATGTAATCATGTTCCTCGCCTTCAACTACATACGGAATCTTGAAACCGAGGAAAGAGTTCTTAACATAATGCTCTACCTGCGGAAGTTGCTCAAGAGTCTTTGCGCAAATTTGTTCCCATGAATCCGTATCAGCGACGACATAATTCACATGACTCTTCTGGGTTGGATAGACCTCCTTGCTCGTCTTGCCGAAAACATGGTGCGAGCTTCCTTTTGGGTTATAGTAGTCAAGAATTGCTGAAACATTGGTTTCATCGGCGGCAACGCTTCCATTCTTAATGCCCTCGTAGATATTGGCAACAACCTTGTTACTATCCCAGAGCTTAACAAGTCGCTTCATTGGAACCTTATCGTTAGGATTGCCTATGACCTCAATTTGATTAGCATACCAATATTCCACTATCTTCTTAAGCTTCAAGAACTTTTGGAACTGCCTGCCATTCTCGCGGTCGTTGTATTTCTGAGAAATAAGTTGCTGCGTAAGGTAATAGATTATTTCCGAATCGCGCCACTCTTCCGGGTCGTTCTCCATTTTTATTGCGCCGCGCTCAATGGCATTCTGCATGAAAGTCTTGTAGGCAACCTCCTTTGCAAAGTCCATCTTGAACTTCGGTACATCCGTGAAATCAGCCGTAATCTTACCCTCAATAGTCTCTATGCGATAGCCACGAACATTAGGGAATACAATTTCCATATCCTCCCGATCCTTCAATGCCTGAACAAGCACTTTTGGCTGCTGAGGTTGAGGCTTTGCTGTACCACCACTCTTGAAAGTCTTGAACGGCACACCGATGATGCGAGCGTATTCTGGAGGGAACTTATACACAATGTTTTCTTCCTTGTAACGCTTAAGGTTCTTTATGGCAATCTCGTTGCCATCCTTATCGTATGGACGAAGGTCGTAGCTACAACGACGCAACGCACGACCAGCAACCTGTTCGCAAAGCAACTGACTGCCAAAAGCACGAATGCCGCAAACATGCGTCACAGTATTGGCGTCCCAACCTTCCGTTAGCATACTTACGCTTACTACACACTTGATATGCGCACCCAACTTGCCAGGTTTGCCCACCGTGTTCACTACTTCACGAAGAATGTCGCCATCAGCAAGTTTGTCGGCACTTCCCGCTCCATGAAGAATAGCATACTCACGCTTGAAGTTGCTTATTTCTTCTCGGAACATAGTCTTGAACTCTTCATCGACAACAGCACCTGCTTGCTCCAACTGACTGCTATCTATAAGCAGAGTTGGCGCTTTGCGAACAGGCAATCCTTCGCGAGTGTAATTGCTGAACACATCAAACATTCCGGCTACATTTATCGGATTGCCATTTTCATCCTCGTCCTTCTTGTATCCAGCTATGTATTTGTAAACTTCCTTTGAAACTGTAGTATTGTTGCAAACTACGATAAGTACTGGAGGAGTAGAGAAAAGCTCTGCTGCCATTTCGCCCATCTGTCCGAGTTCTTGCGTGTAAGATTCATAGTCCTTCACAAACTGGTCAAGTGCTGAATTTAGCAATGCAGGCAAATGTGGAGCAGCTTCGAATTCCTTCTTTATCTCCTTGCCATCCGCATTCTTCTCCTTTCGGATTGTTTTCTGTCCTTTCTTTGGCAGTTGCTTGCTTATGTGTTTGTAGATATTGCGCAGTTTTGGCTCATCAAGGTCATGAGTGTTGTCATAGCTTGGAAGGAACGGAATCTTGACAAGTCCGCTCTCAATGGCATCAACAAGTCCAAAATCACTCACTACCCATGGGAACAAAGAGTATTCCGGGTATCCAGAACCCTTCAGATAATAAGGTGTAGCGGAAAGATCATATATGTGCTGAAGTTTATAGCCAAGTTTCTTCATTTGGCGTAAACCTTCATACCACACCATAGCCTTCTCGTTTTCTTCCTCTGTTTCCTTAACTTCATCATCACGTTTTGCATCATCCTTCTTAGGCAGATAGCAGTGGTGGGCTTCATCATTGATAACGAGCAGTCGCTTTCCCTTCATACCCTTTCCGAGTACTCTGCTAAGTACAACAGAGAAGTCTTCCTTCTCTTGCTGCTTGATCATTTCGCCATCCTTATAGACAAGTTTACCATCCATCGGACTTGCCTTCTTGCCAGAGAAGACCTTCGGTTCGAAAGTGTGATAGTTGGTAATGGTAATGCAAGAATTTATTCCTTCAAAAAGGCGCTCGTAATTGTATGGGATAAGACCACGAAGATAATAGTAGTCATTCTTCATGTTGCTTTGCTTGGTGCTTTCGTCTATACGAAGAACGCCAAGGCGGTCACGAATGGTAATGCCTGGAGCTACTATCAGAAAATGGTCAGCAAAACGTGTGTCTTGGATGTTCACCTTTTTGTTTATGTAGTTGTAGAGAATGAGCATAGCCATGACAACGGTCTTACCTGTTCCCGTAGCCATCTTGAATGCTGTTCGTGGAAGCACATCTTCTTCAAGCGAACTAACAGAATGCTGACGCTCGTGAAGCAGATGAAGAAGGTAACGTCCCTTGTTCGGGTCGCGGTCGGCAACTTCATTCAAATAAACAGCAGTTTCCACGGCTTCACGCTGGCAGAAGAACAGTCGCATATTGAATGCACGTTCCTTGTTGTTGAACCAATAATTCAGCAACTCACGAGTTACGCGAGTCGTATTAGGATAACCAGCCTCACGCCATTTCTTTATCTCTGCACGAATGCCATTGATGAACTCGGCATCTGCATCCTCGTCGTAGAATGCAGAATCATCAAACATTTTCCGTTGAGTATTGGTGTTTGGTGTAATGCCAATATCCATACTGAAAGGTCGTCTGCCATCCAGTATGGTGTTATAGTCAAGGTTTCCATCCGTAGAACCATAATGATACAATGGCTCCTCGTATGGATTATTCAGAATAGGAGATTTTGAAGCATCTTCCATATCTACGCAATAGTTTTAGGACGTTGCTGCGACCCCTCCAACCTCCCCCAAGGGGAGGCTATGAAGGAAACGTGGGCTAATGACAAAGAGCCTCGGATGAAGAAAAAGAAAGCGCGGACGCAATCTTATCTCCAACCAGAGGCCCTTGCAAAGCCCACGTAAAACAGATAAGCCGTCCACGCTATTGCGCAGACGTTCTTATTATTTCTGTCTTACGTTACTTTTGAATCAATTATGAATTTGCAAGGTTCCTGGTTGATTCGATAACACTGAACGTTGTTATTTACAAAAAAGATGTTTCTTGCCCGCCGGCAAGAGGTTGCAGATTAGTGCAGCCTATAATTATTTATCATGCCCAACAGCACATTATTATAATAGTACAAAGTGAGCTATGACTTAGACGATAGTGCAAAGGTACACTTTTTGATGTTAAACGAGAAGGATTATGGCGAAAAGTGTTCTCTTCAAGCTGTTTTTTGTTGAAAAACGAATGCAAAACAGACATCTTGCTCCAATTTCAACCCAATTAATCCACACAAGAACCCCTATGTTCATTCACTATGCCACAAAAAAATACCTGACAATGATGCGTCTTCGCGACGGAACATTGCCAGGGTTTAAAAAAGAAAGAGAGAGAGTATATTCTGGGTGCAAAGGTATAACTTTTTTGTAAACATCCAAAGAAAATGGCTGAAAAAAACAAAAAATCTGTCATTTTCTTTCGTTATAAACCGATTTTGCGTATTTTTGCATCGTAAATTATAGAAGAATAACGCTATGTCGCAAGTATATCTTGACCCAAATGCTCCAGTAGAAGATCGCGTGGAAGATGCTCTGAAACGAATGACTACTGAGGAGAAAATCGATATGTTTCATGCTATCGGCAAGTTTGTTTCGCTCGGTGTGCCTCGTCTTGGTATCCGACAGATAAACCACTCGGACGGTCCTCACGGCTGCCGTGGCGAACTGAACTGGAACGACTACAACTCTGCCGGTTGGGAGAACGACTATATAGTAGCCTTCCCTGCCCTTTCCTGCCTTGCTGCCACTTGGAACACGGAGCTTTCCGCGCTCTACGGCGATAAGGTTAGCGAGGAGTTTGCCTTCCGCAACAAGACTCTCCTACTCGGCCCTGGCGTTTCTCTCGTCAGAAATCCTCTCTGTGGCCGCAACTTCGAGTATATGGGCGAAGACCCTTACCTAACGGGCGAGATGGCTGTGCCTTATATCCAGAGTGTGCAGAAGAACGGCATTGGCTGCTGCCTAAAGCATTTCTTCCTGAACAACCAGGAGATCGACCGCCTCACCTACAACGCAAATGTCAGTGAGCGCGCTGTCCGCGAGATTTATCTTCCTGCCTTCAAGCGCTGTGTTGATGGTGGCGTATGGTCTATCATGGGTTCCTACAACAAGTGGCTCAATACCCACTGCTCACAGAACAACACGCTGCTCAACGAAATCCTCAAGAAGGAATGGGGATTCGATGGCGCTGTGGTTTCCGATTGGGGCGGATGCCATGACACGAACGAAGCCATCTACGGTGGTCTTGACATTGAGATGGGTTCTTTCACGGATGGCTTGACCGAAGGAATGAAGGGCGGTTTCGACCAGTATTACATGGCAAATCCGATGAAGAAACTCGCTGAGGAAGGCAAGCTCGACATGGATGTTGTTGACGAAAAGGCTCGACGTGTGCTGCGTCTCATCTTCCGCACTTCCATGAGTCCAAACCAGATCATTGGCAAACAGCGCTCAGAAGACCATTATGCTGCAGCCCAGGCAATTGCAGAAGAGGGCATCGTACTCCTCAAGAACGAGAACAGCATCCTTCCTATCCAGGCAGACAAGTACCAAAAGATTCTTGTCGTTGGTGAGAATGCCACTCGCGACCTCTCTGCCGGCGGTGGTTCTTCGGAACTCAAAAGCAAGGGCGATGTCTTCCCATTGGACGAGCTGAAGGCTGTCTATGGCAACAAGATAGAATACGCCCAGGGCTACAAATGCGACGAGATGTCATACGAGAACAAGACTCCAACATCTCCGGGACTCAAGCAGAAACTCTTCGACGAAGCAATAGAGAAGGCTAAGTCTGCCGACCTTATTATATATATAGGTGGCTTGAACAAGGACCTTTACCAGGATTGCGAGGATGCTGACCGCCAGACATACGGACTTTCTTTCGGACAGAACGAGCTAATCTCCGCTCTCGCCAAGATTCAGGAGAACATCATCGTGGTGAACAACGGCGGTTCTGCTTACGAAACTCCATGGCTTGACGAGGTAAAGGCTCTCGTTCACATCTGGTATCTCGGCACAATGAACGGTCGCGCGATGGTGAACATCCTTTCGGGCAAGGTTTGTCCTTCAGGAAAACTTCCTGTAACATGGGCAAGAAAGCTCGACGACTACTACTTCATGCAGTTTGGCGAGGAAGCTTATCCGGGCGTTGACAAGCAGGTTTACTACAAGGACGGCATCTATGTTGGTTACCGCCACTTCAACACCCACAACGTTAAGCCACAGTTCCCATTCGGCTACGGACTTTCATACACTACATTCAATTACGGCAAGCCTACAATCTCTGCCAACGAAATGGACAAGGACGGCAAACTAACTGTTACCGTGGATGTTACAAACACTGGCAAGGTGGCAGGAAAGGAAATCGTGCAGCTCTTCATCGGCGACGAGGAATGTTCGGTAGATCGTCCTGCAAAGGAGCTCAAGGGCTTCACAAAACTCGCCCTCGCTCCAGGCGAGACAAAGACTGCCACATTCGAAATATCGGAGAACATGCTCCAGTTCTGGAGCGAAGCAGAACATAAGTTCGTGTCAGAACCAGGAAAGTTCAAGGCATACATCTGCGCAAGCGAGACGGATGTGAAGGGAACAGCGGAGTTCTCGTTGAAGTAAACCAGAATCGAATCATTAAACATATTATGAAGAACCTCTTTCTTCTCCCACTATTGCTCATGGTCTTCCTGAATGTCGATGCGCAGATCATTGACGGTCGCACCAACGACATCACGCTTTTCCATGACTTTACCCCTGCCACAATTCTCCTTGAATCGGGGCAGATAAACCGTCAGCGCGAGACAAACATTTTCCTAAAGAACGGCGCACTGATATACAAGAGCCAGGGAAAGGTTATGCAGGCGAACATGAACGTGATAAAGAATGTGCTCGTCGGCAAGAGGCTGTTCATGAAGATTGAAGGAAAACTGGCAGAAATCGTTGACAGCTGCGGAGAGAACAAGCTCGCCCTTATCAGACAGATAAACATAGACGGACTTAACACGGAAATCCTGAACAACAGCACGATAACAAGCATCGACTTCACCGCCAGCGAACATATCGGCATCACGAGAACGGAAGCGAATCCCGACCAGTTGGCTTACCCCGTTGACGACATCTATTACTTCATAGTCAACGGCAAGCCAATCCTCGCTCATGAAAGAGATGCGAAACGCGCTGTTGGCCGCAAAAACAAGGAGGCTTACGAAAGGGTTATCAGCGAACGACACTTCAAATGGACTCAGAAAGAAAGCCTTATGGAAGTGCTGAAGGTTTTGTCGGAAAAACCATAAATTTCCTTCTGACTATTATCTTTTAACAAGTGGGAAGAAATAAAAGTCGTTTTTTATTTGGCGATACATTATTTTTTATTACCTTTGCCCCTGATTTTGTAATTTAGGATGTAGAAGGTGGAAGCAATTCTGCCTTGAAAAAAAGATATTTGACAAAACAATGCGAATAGTAAAACATATTGAGAATCTGCTCCTTAAGGAGAATTCCGTAATCGTTCCTGATTTCGGATGCTTTATGGCGCACACCATATCCGCCCATTTCGATGAAGCGGAAAACCTCTTCCTGCCTCCACAGCGCACACTGGGCTTCAACCCTCGTGTGACTATCAATGACTCTCTCCTTGTGCAGTCGTATATCGACACTTACTCCATGTCATATCCTGACGCAATGAAGGAAATAGAGCGTGAGGTGGCAGAGATCAAGTCAGAACTTGCGCAGAACGGCAAGTTTGACTTCGAAGGCGTAGGCACTCTCCGCTTTGACGGTAAGGTTTACGACTTCACTCCTTGTGTTTCAGGTCTTCTCACACCATCAATCTATGGTCTTGATGCCCTTGAAATGACAAGCTTGAAGGCTATCCTTGATGCAGAGAGAAGCGACGACACCAAGGTCAATGCAATTCTCAAGCCTTCTTTCACTCCATCAGAGGAGAAGAAGAAGAGCATCTTTGCAAAGGAGAACGATGAGCCTATAGTAATCACTATCCAGCGTGCCACTGTCCGCAAGTGTGCAACAGCCGCTGCCATTCTCGCACTTGCTGCCTTGTCGGTAATCCCTATGAAGTATGCAGCCAACGCAATGCAGGATGTTCAGTTTGCTTCCGTTTTCAGCATGAAGTCCGAGGCTCCAGCGCCTGTTGTTGAGAAGAAGGCACCTGTGAAGAAGATGGTTACAAAGAAGCCTGTCGCTCCAAAGGCTCCGATGGCAGAAGATGCAAAATACACTGTTGTCCTTGCAGCAGGCATCACAATGGAAGGTGCCCAGATGTATGCAGGAGAACTGAACAAGGAAGGCGTTGCTGCCACAATCGAAGGTGAGAAATCGCCAATGGTTGTCTTCGGAACATACGCTACAAAAGAAGATGCCAAGGCTGAAATAGCAAAGCATCAGGACAATGAGAAGTTCAATATTGCCTGGATAAAGAAGATTTAACTCATGAAAAGACTGCGCTGCCCAAAATGTGACAACACTATGACTTTCGACGAGACAAAATACGCCGAAGGCCAGAAGCTCGTCTTCCAATGCCCGCAATGCAACCACCAGTTTGGCATTCGCATTGGCGTGATGAAGCAGAAGGAAGAGGCAGTCGCTCATCTGCTTGTCATCGAAAACCAGTTCCATTTCAAGCAGCTTCTCCCGCTCCGAATGGGCAGGAATATAATCGGTAAATATTGCAAGGGCGCAAAGACAACAGTGCCTATCGAAACTTCCGATCCAAGCATCGACCACTGTCATTGCAACATTGACATCACTCGCGACAAGAACGGCGAACTCAAATTCATACTTTCCGACGGACCAAGCTACACAGGCACCTTCGTCGGAGACGTGATTCTCGGCGACAGAGAAAAGAGAATCATCGACGATGGCACCCTTTTCACGATGGGTGCCACAAGTGTTATATTGAAAGCAGTCCAACTAAACAACTGAATAACTAAATAACTAAATAACTAAAAATATGAAAATCTCACACATCGAGCACCTCGGTATTGCTGTTCAGAGCATTGAGGAAGCTCTCCCTTATTTCAAGGAAGTACTCGGTCTCGAGTGCTACGCAGTAGAAGAAGTTGCTGACCAGAAGGTAAAGACTGCCTTCCTTAAGTGCGGCGAAGTAAAACTTGAACTCCTCGAGCCAACATCTCCAGATTCAACTATCCAGAAGTGGCTTGACAAGGGCAACAAGGGTGTTCACCACGTTGCTTTCTGCGTTGAAGACGGCGTTGCTAACGCTCTCGCTGAGTGCGAAGGCAAGGAAATCCGCCTCATCGACAAGGCTCCACGCAAGGGTGCAGAAAACCTCAACATCGCATTCCTTCACCCAAAGTCAACTTGCGGTATTCTCACAGAACTCTGCGAACACTAATTCGCAGCTAGCTGCGAGGCTAAAGGCTATGCCCCTGGAACTTTTGAAACATTTGAAACTATTGAAACATTTGAAAAATCAATAATATGTCACAGTTAGACAAAATCAAGGCTTTGATCGAAAAGCGCGCTGTTGCCGAACTTGGTGGTGGCGAAAAGGCTATTGAAAAGCAGCACGCACGCGGCAAATACACAGCTCGCGAGCGTATCGATATGCTCCTCGACGAGGGCAGTTTTGAAGAGTTTGATATGTTCAAGCTCCACCGTTGTACAAACTTCGGCATGGAGAAGAAGCAGACTCTCGGTGACGGTGTTGTTGTTGGTAGTGGTACTATCGACGGCCGTCTCGTTTATGTTTACGCACAGGACTTCACAGTAAACGGTGGTTCTCTCTCTGAGACTATGGCTCAGAAGATCTGCAAGGTTATGGATATGGCAATGAAGATGGGTGCTCCTTGTATCGGTATCAACGACTCAGGTGGTGCTCGTATCCAGGAAGGTATCAACGCTCTCGCTGGTTACGCAGAGATCTTCGAGCGCAACATCCTCGCTTCTGGTGTTGTTCCTCAGATTGCAGCTATCTACGGTCCTTGCGCTGGTGGTGCTGTTTACTCTCCTGCTCTCCAGGACTTCACACTCATGATGGAAGGTACTTCTTACATGTTCCTTACAGGTCCTGCCGTTGTTAAGACAGTAACAGGTGAGGTTGTTGACCAGGAAAGCCTCGGTGGTGCTTCTGTTCACGCTTCTAAGTCTGGTGTTACTCACTTCACAGCAAAGACTGAGGAAGAAGGTCTCCAGATGCTCCGCACACTCGTTAGCTACATTCCATCTAACAACATGGAAGAAGCTCCACGCGTAGTATGCAACGACCCTGTTGACCGCGTTTCTGATGTTCTCAACGAGATCATGCCAGAGAACCCTAACGCAGCTTACGATATGTACAAGGTTATCGGCGAAGTTGTTGATAACGGCGAGTTCTTCGAGGTTCAGCCTAAGTTCGCTAAGAACATCATCGTTGGTTTCGCTCGCTTCAACGGTCAGTCTGTTGGTATCGTAGCTAACCAGCCATCAGCTTACGCAGGTGTACTCGACGTAAACGCTTCTCGTAAGGGTGCTCGTTTCGTTCGTTTCTGCGACGCATTCAATATTCCTATCGTATCTCTCGTTGACGTACCAGGCTTCCTCCCAGGTACAGGTCAGGAGTACAACGCTGTTATCCAGCACGGTGCTAAGCTTCTCTACGCTTACGGTGAGGCTACAGTGCCAAAGGTTACAGTTACTCTCCGCAAGTCATACGGTGGTTCACACATCGTGATGGGCTGTAAGCAGCTCCGCACAGACCTCAACTACGCTTGGCCATCAGCAGAAATCGCAGTTATGGGTGCAGCAGGTGCTGTTGCCGTTCTCTCTGCTCGTGAAGCTAAGGCTAAGAAGGAGGCTGGTGAAGACGTAAAGGCATTCCTCGCAGAAAAGGAGAAGGAATACTCAGACCTCTTCGCAAACCCATATCAGGCAGCTAAGTACGGTTACATCGACGACGTAATCGAACCTCGCAACACTCGTTTCCGCATCTGCAAGGCTCTCGCTCAGCTCGCTACTAAGCGCGAATCTCTCCCTGAGAAGAAGCACGGAAACATTCCTATGTAAAGCCCCCTACCCCTAATGGGAGGGGAATAATAACTTTTACAAGGGAATATAAATATATGGAATATCCAGGCATGATGCTTGGATATTCCAAAACATTTGCTTAGGCAACCAATACTTAGAAGAATAATCTTCAAATAGGATAATAACGCAAAAACAAAACAAAAATGTCTATTACAATTAATCCAAAGCAAACTAGTTGGACTCGTCAGTGCAACCCATACACAGAGGAAACAGCTATCACAAAAAAGGAGATGAAGGCTGCCGTGAAGGTAGAAGCTCCTAAAATTCAACTCGCTGCTGGTGGTGGCACAGTAAAAGCTCCACTTCCAGGAACAGTTATCGAAGTTAAGGTAAAGATTGGCGACGAAGTAAAGGAAGGACAGACAGTAGTTGTACTTGAAGCAATGAAGATGAACAATAACCTTGAAGCCGTTTGCGACGGAAAGGTTACTGCTATCGAAGTCAACGCTGGCGACGCTGTAAAAGAAAATACAGTACTTGTCGTTGTAGAATAAAAACTCACTCCCTCCCCAACAAGGGAGGGTTTTATTTTTCCAATATGATTAAAGGTTTTGATAACGACGCTTACATCCGCACCCAATCGCAGCATATCAAGGAGCGCATTGCACAGTTCGGCGGTAAGCTTTACTTGGAGTTTGGAGGCAAACTCTTCGACGATTTCCACGCTTCACGCGTTCTCCCTGGTTTTGAACCGGACTCAAAGATCCGTATGCTCACCCAGATGAAGGACGATGCGGAGGTGATCATCGCCATAAATGCAGCAGACATTGAGAAGAACAAGGTGCGTGGTGACCTCGGTATCACTTACGACATGGATGTTCTTCGTCTCATCGATGCTTTCCGGGGCTACGGACTTTATGTGAGCAGCGTTGTGCTTACTCGTTTCACAGGCCAGCCTAATGCCATCACTTACCAGCAGAAGCTCGAAAGCCTCGGTTTGAAGGTTTATCGCCACTACCCTATCGACGGCTATCCTCACAATATCAGCAAGATTGTTAGCGAGGACGGCTACGGCAAGAATGAGTTTGTTGAGACTACTCGCCAGCTCGTTGTTGTCACTGCTCCTGGTCCTGGTAGCGGTAAGATGGCTACTTGCCTCTCTCAGCTTTACCACGAGAACAAGCGCGGCGTGAAGGCTGGTTACGCAAAGTTTGAGACATTCCCTATCTGGAACATTCCTCTCAAGCACCCTGTAAACCTTGCTTACGAAGCTGCCACTGCCGACCTCAACGACATGAACATGATCGACCCATTCCATCTTGAGGCTTACGGAAAGACTACCATCAACTACAACCGTGACGTGGAAATCTTCCCTGTTCTCAACGCAATGATGGAGCAGATTCTTGGCAAGAGCCCTTACAAGTCACCAACAGACATGGGTGTGAACATGGCAGGCAACTGCATCGTTGACGACCTTGTAACATGTCAGGCAGGTAAGGATGAGATTGTTCGTCGTTATTACAAGACTCTCGTTGAGGAACGCAAGGGAAATGCAGGTCACGATCAGGTTGACAAGATTGAGATTCTCATGAACCAAGCAGGTGTTTCTCCAGAAGATCGCCCTGTTGTCACTGCAGCTTGCAAGCGTTCTGAAGAGACTGAAGGTCTTCCTGCAGCAGCCATCCAACTCGCTGATGGTCACATCGTTTGCGGTAAGACATCAGATCTCCTTGGCCCTTCTTCTGCCATGCTTCTCAATGCCCTCAAGTATCTTGCAGGTATTCCAGACGCAGTAAACCTCATTTCGCCAATGGTAATTGAGCCTGTTTGCGAACTCGAGACAAAGCAACTTGGCCATACAAACCCACGCCTCCACACAGAGGAAGTTCTCGTGGCACTTTCCATCTGCGCGCTTACAGACATCAACGCCCGCAACGCTATGGAGAAGCTTTCCGAGCTCCGTGGATGCGAAGTTCACTCAACTGTGATTCTCTCTCCAAAGGACGAGACTATCTTCCGTCGCCTTGGAGTAAACCTCACTTGCGAGCCTACTTATCAGACCACAAAGCTTTATCACGGATAAGGTCTGAAAACCACACATACATCCCAAAAAGATGACAAAAACCCTCAGTGAAATGCAATGTTTCCTGAGGGCTTTTTCGTTGCTTTTGCTACCTAAACTTAGCAATTGACATATATTTAATGGAAATGTTATTAATTTTTGATTATAAAAAACATAAAATATGCTTGCTATTAATCAAAATATATTAACTTTGCAACGTATTGAAAACTATTAAACCTAAGAAAATATGGCATTTTTAACAGACGAAAAACTCGTTATCGTTGGCGCTGGTGGTATGATCGGCTCTAACATGGTTCAGACAGCACTTTTGCTCGGTCTCACTCCAAACATTTGTCTTTATGATATCTATGAACCAGGTGTTCATGGTGTACTTGACGAAATGGCACACTGCGCATTCCCAGGTGCTAACCTCTCTTACACTGTTGATCCAGAAGAGGCTTTCACTGGTGCTAAATATATCATCTCTTCAGGTGGTGCTCCTCGTAAGGAAGGCATGACTCGCGAAGACCTCCTCAAGGGTAACTGCCAGATCGCAGCTGAGTTCGGTGAGAACATCAAGAAGTACTGCCCAGACGTAAAGCACGTTGTTGTTATCTTCAACCCAGCTGACGTTACAGCTCTTACAGCTCTCATCCACTCTGGTCTTAAGCCAAACCAGCTCACTTCTCTCGCAGCTCTCGACTCTACACGTCTCCAGCAGCAGCTCGCTCTCGAGTTCGGTGTTCAGCAGGACAAGGTCACTAACGCTTACACTTACGGTGGTCACGGCGAGCAGATGGCAGTATTCGCTTCTAAGGCTCTCATCGACGGCAAGCCTCTCGCAGACATGATGCCTTCAGAGGAGCGTTGGGCAGAAATCAAGCACATGACTACTCAGGGTGGTTCTAACATCATCAAGCTCCGTGGCCGTTCTTCATTCCAGTCTCCAGCTTACCAGGCTGTTAAGATGATTGAAGGTGCTATGGGTGGCGAGCCATTCACTTGGCCTGCTGGTTGCTATGTAAACTGCGACAAGTGCGGCATGAAGAATGTGATGATGGCTATGCCTACTACTATCGACGCTACAGGTGTTCACTTCACAGCTCCTGAAGGAACTGAGGAAGAAATGGCAGCTCTCAAGGCTTCTTACGAGCACCTCCAGGCAATGCGCGACGAGATCATCTCTCTCGGCATCATCCCTGCAGTAGCTGATTGGGCTAACGACAATCCAAACCTTTAATCGGTTCGCACTTCGTGCGAGGCTAAAGGCTAAAAGCTAAAGGCTAAAGGCCAACTAAAAAGACTAAAGCTCTTGATAAAAACAAAGGAATGTATTCCCACGGGAGTACATTCCTTTTCTATTATTCTTACATCCTTCTGCTATATTCACAACCGCAGAAGTTCTGGCGATACAAATCGTATTCTTTTGAAAGTTCTATTGAACGCTTATAGCCACCCTTCTTCTTGAAATCACTTGGCAACCACCTCACGCCATATTCTTCTGCTAGCGTCTCGCCAATCTCATTCAGCCAATCTGCATGTTTCAATGGACTGATACTCAGCGTTGTGCAGAAATAATCGTAGTTGCCTTCCTTTGCAATCTTCGCAGCCTCCTCAAGTCGCAATTTATAACAAACCCAACATCTCCTTCCTCCTTCAGGTTCTTCTTCCATACCTTTCACCGCTTCCACAAACTCTCGCGGTTCGTATCTACCTGAAATGAAGGTAATTTGATTTAGTGTTTCGTGTTCAGTGTTTAGTGTTAAGTGCTTAGTGTTCAGTGCTTCTATCAGCCTCTGTTGCTCGGCAACACGCTTTTCATACTCAGCCTTGCGCATGATGTTGGGATTGAAGTATAGCACAGTAATACGGAAATACTTACTGAGATACTCCAAGGTATAGCTGCTGCAAGGAGCACAGCATGAGTGAAGAAGAAGAGTTGGAGCAGCCTCATCTTTTGGTAATCTTCCGATGAGGGCATCCAACTCTTTCTGAAAGTTTCGTTTATTCATACTTTTTCACTTTTAACTTTCTCGTATCTACCAAAAGTATAGGTGATTTGATTTAGTGTTTAGTGTTAAGTATTTAGTGTTTCTTTAGATTAGAATGCTATCTGGAACTGAGTGATCCACGCATTCGTCTTAGCTCCAATCTTAGGATTAGTGTGTACAAACTGCGAAGCTATTCGGCATTGCTTATATACCCAATACTGCGCTCCCAACGTCAAGGTGCGAATAGCGTCACGGGTAGATGTTGCAGTATTCTTGTCAAGGTAGTCAAAGTCAGCTACCACGTCAAGTTTCTTTGGTACCACATGGAAAGCAAAGTCGGCATAGAAGCCCTGCATCTTCACATCAGCATCCTTTCCCCCCATGAATTCCGTACGGAAATAAAGAGGTTTACCTTTCCATTCAGCACCCAAAGCATAGCGATTACGGTGGTAGTTACTGCCTCCTGGCACAAGCACATTGCCTGCATAATCCATTTTTGCACCTACAGACCTCGATGTTCCGAGTGCAAAGGAGCCAGAGAAGAGCAAGGAAGTCGATGGCATGTAATTAAGCATACCCATAACAGACTTTTGATTATTATTTTCCTTGATGTTCATTCCGGTACCATTGAATACACCAAGCTGATAGTTGAACTGCGGACGACCATCCTTTGGAAATAAATCACCAGTAATCATCACGCCAGCATCACGAGCCACAGTCGCACCAAGTGAAGGGTCTGTAGCAATGCCTGTCATATAAAGCACAGAGTTGTTGAAGCTGATGTTGTCAAGGATTGTCGGTGGATAAATATTCTCAAGCGTATAAGGCTGCTTGAACTGACCGATGCGAACCTTCAGCTGTGGTGAGAAAGCGTACTGACCGTAGTATTCGTGAAGTTTTGAAGCCGCAGCGTCGTACATCAGGAAGAACGAGAGTTGCTTAGTAAGCTCAGCATTCGCCATGAGAATAATGCGAGTGATATCAAAAGCATTGGAACCTTGTCGATTGCTATGCTTGTAAGTATAGCCAGTCTGGGCATAACCGAAGAGCGTGAGTTTCGATGTTCCGATATTGATGTTTGCAGGCATTACAGGCTGTTCGCCATCAATGTTACGGCGTGCTTCCATGTCTGCATCGGAATAAATTGTGGTAGTCAGACTGACTGGAAATTCCTTTGTTTCACTTGCCAGGGAATCCATTTCAGGAACGAATGAATCCTCTTCAATTGCAAATGAAGAAAGTGAACAAAAAGCAAGGAAAGTAGATAATATATATTTACGCATGATTATTTCTTTATTTTTGTGAGACCAACGAAGATAAGCAATACAACATTCATCATCAAAGCATAGATGATGGCAGGAATTGCTATTGCACTGTCATTGAAAATGAACGGACTTGAAGCAATGGCAATAGCTTGGGCTGCGTTCTGCATTCCGACTTCAATGACAATCGTTTTCTGCTCCTTACCTGTAAGTCCTGTAAGTTTGGCAAGTAGCCAACCTCCACATATTGAGGCAATTAGGAGCACCGTAACGCTAAGACCAAGCAGAGAGAAATTGTTTGCGATAGTATCTCTGTGCTGAATGAAATAAGCACCAGCAAGGAAAACGAGTGCAGGGAAAGCAAGCTTTGAAAGCACCTTCTCAATCTTCACCGCAGCCTTGCTTGCGTACTTCTTCACAGCCATACCAACAGCAATAGGAACAAGCATCAGCAAGATGTTCTGAACAAGCAGATTGCCCACAGGAAGATGTATGCCAGCTCCCTCGTTTCCAACGAAAGAAACTGCAAAATCAAGTATGAAAGGAATTGTTATCAGCGTGATGATACTGCTCAAGGCTGTCAACGAAACCGACAAAGGGACATCACCCTTCGCAAGCATCGAGAAGATGTTTGAAGATGATCCTCCCGGACAACATGCTATAAGCACAAGACCAATGAAGAAAATGCTCTGCAAACCAGTAGCCCAAGCAAGAAGAAAGGCTATCAAAGGAAGAATGATAATCTGGCCAGCAAGGCCAACCAATATAGGTCTTGGGCGCTGAATGAACATCTTGAAATCGCTAATGCTGAGGGTTAATCCGAGGTCAAACATCAGCAATGTCAAGATAGGAAGTACAATGTAAAGACTGTTCATTTTAGTGGTAAATTTTAATTTCGGTTGGCAAAGGTAATGTTTTTTGTCTTATTACCAAAGAAATTGCTATGTTATTGTAAATAAATCCAAAAAGTTTTGTACTTTTGCAGCCATAATAAGCGAATTTTGTGTACGCAAACGAAATATAAAAGATGTATCAGCAAGAGAAAGTTCTGCCATTCAATAGCACTGAAAACAAGGGTAAGCAAGTGACTCGTATGTTCGACAATATTGCCAAGACATACGATAAGATAAATCATTTCATGTCGCTTGGCATTGACCGCTATTGGCGAAACAAACTCATCAGCAGTCTATCGCAGTATGCAGAAAAGCAGAACGGCGGCGCAGAGATTCTGGACATTGCAACAGGTACTGGTGACCTTGCCATTCTTGAGGCGAAGAAACTGCAGCCGAAATCAGTGAAAGGTGTTGACATTTCGGAAGGAATGATGGCTGTGGGCAAGGAAAAAGTGGAGAAGGAAGGTCTTTCCGGGATTGTCTCTTTCGGTTATGAAGACGCGACAAAGATGACATTCGCTGACGATTCATTCCACATCATCACAACTTCCTTTGGCATCCGCAACTTTGAAAACCTCGACGCTGCACTTCTTGAAATACGCCGCGTGCTGAAACCGGGTGGAGTATTCGGAATACTGGAACTCTCAGAACCAGTGACATTCCCGATGAAGCAACTCTTCCGCATCTACTCCCACACGGTTCTTCCACTCATCGGACGCATGATTGCCAACGACAAAGGCTCGTACGATTATCTCGTACATTCCATCGAAGCCTTCCCGCAAGGCGAAGTCATGACAGAAATCGTAAAGAAGGCAGGTTTCTCTCGCGTCACCTTCAAGCGCCTTACCTTCGGAATCTGCACCCTCTACATAATAGAGAAATAAATAAACATTATGGACAAATACGGACTTATCGGTTATCCTCTTGGACACTCTTTCTCACAAGGCTACTTCAACGAGAAGTTCCAGAACGAGAAGATTGATGCCGAGTATCTCAACTTTGAGATTCCATCTATCGACAACTTCCTCGAGATTCTTGCAATGAATCCTGAGCTAAAAGGCTTGAATGTAACCATCCCTTACAAAGAGAAGGTTATGCAGTTTCTTGACCATGTAAGTCCAGAAGCACGCTCAATAGGCGCTGTGAATGTAATCAAGGTGGAAAACAATGGAAACAAGACCATCCTTACTGGTTACAATAGCGACTGCATCGGCTTCACCGACAGCATCAAGCCAATGCTCATGCCTTACCACAAGAAAGCCCTCGTACTTGGCACTGGCGGCGCATCGAAAGCCGTATTCTACAGTCTTCAGCAGCTTGGCATCGAACCAGTCTATGTTAGCCGCTACCAGCGTCCGGGCACAATACAATACGAAAAAATCACCCCTGAGGTCATCAAGGAATACAATGTCATCGTGAACTGCACTCCATGCGGAATGTATCCTCATGTTGACGAATGCCCAAACCTTCCTTACGAGGCTATGGACAACCACAACATCCTCTACGATCTCATCTACAATCCTGACCAGACACTCTTCATGAAGAACGGAGCAAAGTATGGCGCAAAGACAAAGAACGGTCTTGAAATGCTTCTCCTCCAAGCCTTCGCGAGCTGGGAGTTCTGGAACGGCATCCGCAAATAGCCACCCTTCCCGGTGCTTTTCCGCCGGTCTCAAATAGCCACAGTTCCCGAAGCGTCCGCTTCGGTCTAAAATATCGAAAAATGAGCACAAACAGATATATGCTTCGCGGCGTATCGGCTGCGAAAGAAGATGTTCACAACGCTATCAAGAACATCGACAAAGGTCTTTATCCAAAGGCTTTCTGCAAGATTATCCCTGATATTCTTGGCGGAGATCCTGAGTATTGCAACATCATGCACGCTGACGGTGCTGGCACTAAGTCGTCACTCGCTTACCTTTACTGGAAAGAGACTGGCGATCTCTCCGTTTGGAAAGGCATCGCACAGGATGCTCTCATCATGAATATTGATGATCTCCTCTGCGTTGGTGCTACCGACAACATCCTCGTGTCAAGCACTATCGGACGCAACAAGCTCAAGGTGCCAGGAGAAGTTATCTCTGCCATCATCAATGGTACAGACGAACTCCTCTCCGAACTTCGTGAGATGGGCGTTGGCGTTTATGCCACTGGTGGAGAGACAGCTGATGTTGGCGACCTCGTTCGCACAATTATCGTTGACTCTACTGTAACTTGTCGTATGAAGCGTAGCGATGTTGTTGACAATGCAAACATCCAGCCGGGCGATGTCATCGTAGGTCTTGCGTCTTACGGTCAGGCTACTTACGAGAAAGAATACAACGGCGGTATGGGCAGCAACGGTCTCACATCTGCTCGTCACGATGTATTCTCAAAGTATCTTGCAGAGAAATACCCGGAAAGCTTTGACGGCGAAGTACCAGAGGATCTCGTTTATTCAGGCGGCTTGAAGCTTACTGACGCTGTTGAAGGTTCACCACTTGACGCTGGCAAGCTCGTGCTTTCTGCTACTCGTACTTACGCTCCTGTAGTGAAGAAGCTTCTTGACGCCATGCGTTCTGACATCCACGGTATGGTACATTGCTCTGGCGGTGCACAGACAAAGGTTCTCCATTTCGTTGGCGACAACTGCCACGTCATCAAGGACAACCTCTTCCCTATCCCACCACTCTTCCGCACTATCCAGGAGCAGAGCAAGACTGACTGGAAGGAAATGTACAAGGTGTTCAACATGGGCCATCGTCTTGAGGTTTATCTTCCAGCAGAGAAGGCTGAGCAGGTTATCGAGATCAGCAAGTCTTTCAACATCGACGCTCAGATTATCGGTCGCATAGAGGAAAGTGATCACAAGCACCTCACTATCACTTCCAAGAACGGAGTTTTTGAATACTAAGATAAGTATGATAAGGAAAATTGTAGTATCCTTTGTAGGTTTAATCTGTATGTCTCTCTTTTTGTTTGTATTAAAGAGAACATTTGATTATTGGGAAACTGCGTCTATAATGCGCGATGTAATGAGAGTACTTGCTCTACTTGGATGGGTTTCTATAACATACAAAGTTGTCACTCTCAAATATAAGTGGATAAGAAAATTAGCAGGAATTAATGGAGAATAACAATATTCTGAATAAACTCGAAGGTCTTCAAAGTCGCTACGAGGAAGTATCAACGCTCATCACAGACCCTTCTGTGATTGCTGACCAGCAGCGTTATGTGAAACTTACTCGCGAATACAAGGATCTTGAAGACATAATGAAGCTTCGCGCAAAGTATGTGGCGTGTCTCAATGGCATCGCAGAAGCAAAGGATATCATCATGAACGAGTCGGACCCTGACATGAAAGAGATGGCTCGCGAAGAACTTGCAGAGAACGAAGCTCTTCAGCCACAGCTTGAAGAAGAGATAAAGATTGCCCTCGTGCCAAAGGACCCTGAGGACGCAAAGAATGTTCAGATGGAAATCCGTGCTGGAACTGGTGGCGACGAAGCTTGTCTTTTTGCTGGCGACATCTTCAAGATGTACAAGGCGTTCTGCGAATCCAAGGGTTGGAGCCTTTCCGTTACGGATGTTTCCGAAGGTGCTGTCGGCGGATTCAAGGAGATTGACTTTGCCGTTTCTGGCGATAATGTATATGGCGTACTCAAATACGAATCAGGAGTTCACCGCGTTCAGCGTGTGCCTGTAACGGAATCTAACGGTCGTATGCAGACTTCTGCTGCCACTGTTGCAGTACTTCCAGAGGCAGATCCTTTCGAAGTAAACATCAACGAAGGCGAAATCAAGTGGGATACTTTCCGTTCTTCTGGTGCTGGCGGCCAGAATGTCAACAAGGTTGAGTCTGGTGTTCGTGCGCGCTACATGTGGAAGAACCCTAACACTGGTGAGGTGGAAGAGATTCTTATTGAGTGTACTGAAACCCGCGACCAGCCAAAGAACAAGGAACGTGCTCTCGCTCGCTTGCGTACATATATATATGATAAGGAACATCAGAAGTATGTTGACGATATTGCAAGCCGTCGTAAGAGCCTCGTTTCTTCCGGTGACCGCTCTGCAAAGATCCGCACATACAACTTCCCACAAGGTCGCGTAACAGACCACCGCATCGGCTTCACAACACACGACCTCACAGGTTTCCTCGGCGGCAATATCCAGGCTATGATTGACGCTCTCACCGTTGCCGAGAACACCGAAAGAATGAAGGAAGCGGAACTCTAGACCTTCCCCCTGCCCCTTCCTTTCAGGACGGGGAGAAGATAGAAAAGCAATGCGACTTCATTATTCAACATTCATATATTATTAATATCATCATAGTAGAATACCCCCTACAAAACATTCTACTCCCCGTCCTGAAAGGAAGGGGTTGGGGGAAGGTCTTATGACACGTAAAGAACTCGTATCTCAGATATTTGCAAAGAAATCATTCCTTTGCGTAGGTCTTGATGTTGACCTCAACAAGATTCCTCAGCATTTGCTTCAGGAGGAAGATCCAATCTTTGCCTTCAACAAGGCTATCATCGACGCTACTGCCCAGTACTGCGTTTCGTACAAGCCAAACCTCGCTTTCTATGAAGCTTACGGCGTGAAAGGCCTCATGGCTTTCGAGAAGACAGTGAAGTATCTTCAGGAGAACTATCCTAACCACTTCATCATCGCTGACGCAAAGCGTGGCGACATCGGCAACACCTCAAAGATGTACGCCAAGACATTCTTCGAGGAGTATAATGTTGACGCCCTCACTATCGCGCCTTACATGGGCGAAGACTCAGTAACTCCATTCATCAGCGAAGGCCACTGGGTAATCCTTCTTGCCCTCACTTCAAACAAGGGTTCGTTCGACTTCCAGCTTACAGAAGACAAGGACGGAGAGCGTCTCTTTGAGAAAGTTATCAAGCGCTCACAGCAGTGGGGCAACGACGAGAACATGATGTATGTTGTCGGTGCTACTCGTGGCGAGATGTTCAAGGACATCCGTGCCGTTGCGCCTAACTCATTCCTCCTCGTTCCTGGCGTTGGTGCTCAAGGCGGTTCTCTCGAGGAAGTTTGCAAGTATGGTTGGATTGAAGACTGCGGTCTCCTCGTAAACTCTTCTCGCGGCATCATCTACGCTTCTAACGGCGAAGACTTCGCTGAGAAGGCTGGCGAAGCTGCAAAGAAGGTAGCTGAGCAGATGGCAGCAATCATGTAATTTACTGATTTACAGACTTCTGTAGTCAGCCCCTGTACTCGAAGCGTCAGCTTCGGGTTCCTATCATATATGATTAACAAGAACTTCCCAAATATCACAGAAAAGCAGCGCGAGCAATTTGCGCTGCTTGATTCGCTTTATCGTGACTGGAACGCAAAGATAAACGTCATCTCTCGCAAGGACATTGACAATCTTTACCTCCACCACGTGCTGCATTCCCTTGCCATAGCGAAAGCCATCAACTTCCGTCCAGGCACGAAGATTCTTGACTTCGGTACTGGTGGCGGTTTCCCAGGCATTCCTTTGGCCATTATGTTCCCAGAGTGTCAGTTTACGCTCATTGACGGCACTGGCAAGAAGATTCGCGTCTGCAACGAGGTTATCGCTGCCTGCGGACTGAAGAATGTCACTGCCGTTCAGCGTCGTGGCGAGGAAGAGAAGGGCAAGTACGAGTTTGTCGTCTCTCGCGCCGTTATGCCAATGCCAGACCTCATGAAGATTGTTCGCAAGAACATCGACAAGAAGGAGCAGAAGAACGCCTATCCTAATGGTGTCATCGTGCTAAAGGGCGGCAATCTTGACGAGGAGCTGAAGCCTTTCCGCAACATCGTTGAGAAGACAGAACTCACCACCTTCTTCCCTGACGAAGAGTGGTACAAAGAGAAATATCTTATTTATTGTCCGGTTTAGATTCCACCCAAATGCTCAAAACATTTCCTTGCAATATGGTTGAGGAGAACTGCTATGTTCTCTCGGATGACGCCACAAAAGAGTGCGTCATCATAGATTGTGGTGCATTGTATGAAGCAGAGCGCGATGCCATTGTAAACTACATCAAGAGCAATGGCTTGAAGCCAGTTCATCTGCTCTGCACCCACGGACATTTCGACCACATCTTCGGCAACGCAGCAATGTATGAAGCCTTCGGACTTTCGGCTGAAGTGCATTTTGAGGATGCAGAGATGTTGCGAAATCTTGGAGGTCAGGTGGAGCGTTTCTTCAGAACGAAACTGAACATACCGTCAGGTCCAATTGGAAAACTCCTCACTTCAGGAGAGACCATAACCTACGGCACGCAGACACTGGAAGTAATCTACACGCCGGGGCATTCCCGCGGCGGCGTAGTGTTCTACAACAAAGCAGAACAGATAGCCTTCACCGGCGACACGCTCTTCCAGATGAGCATCGGCAGAACAGACCTTGAAGGCGGCGATTACGAAACACTTCTCTCTTCCCTCCGTCTCATCGCCACAAAACTTCCAGCAGAGACAAAACTCTACCCAGGTCACGGTCCGTCAACAACGATGGACAGCGAACTGAAATACAATCCGTATTTGAGATAGCAAACCGCACATAACACAAAAACTCCCACGAAAATTTCCGTGGGAGTTTTTCTATTTATAGCCATTAGCCAATAGCCATTAGCCTCGTTCGAAGAGCGAACTTATTCTTCAGTCTCAGCATCGTGAGCTGCGATGAGCTGCTGCTGGATGTCGTTAGGAACGAGTTCGTAAGAAGCGAACTTAGATGTGAATGAAGCACGACCACCAGTGATAGAGCTGAGAGCGATAGAGTAGTTAGAGAGCTCCTTCAATGGAATCTTAGCCTGAAGCTTCTGGTAACCAGCCTCAGAATCCATACCCATGATCATTGCGCGGCGACCCTGGAGGTCAGACATTACGTCACCCATGTAGTCAGATGGCACGAATACCTCAAGGTCATAGACTGGCTCAAGAACCTTAGGACCTGCGCTGCGGAATGCCTCTGCGAATGCCTGGCGACCAGCGAGCATGAATGAAAGTTCGTTAGAGTCAACCGGGTGCATCTTACCATCGTAAACGATTACGCGAACGTCACGAGCGTAAGAACCAGTGAGAGGTCCCTGTTCCATGCGCTCCATGATACCCTTGAGGATAGCTGGCATGAAACGAGTATCGATAGCACCACCGACAACAGAGTTCATGAAGACGAGCTTGCCTCCCCATTCGAGGTCGATTTCCTCGCGTGAACGGATGTTCATCTTGAACTCCTGACCATTGAAGTGATATACTGTTGGGTCTGGCATACCGTCTGCGTAAGGCTCAACGATGAGGTGAACTTCACCGAACTGACCAGCACCACCCGACTGCTTCTTGTGACGATAGTCAGCGCGAGCAACCTTTGTGATAGTCTCACGATAAGGGATGCGAGGCTCCTGATATTCAATCTGGATCTTCTCGTTGTTCTCCATACGCCACTTGAGAGTGCGGAGGTGGAATTCACCTTGACCGTGAACGAGGATCTGACGGAGTTCCTTGCTCTGCTCAACAACCCATGTTGGGTCTTCCTGACGCATCTTGATGAGGGCAGACATCATCTTTTCTGTCTCAGACTCATTCTTTGCAACGATAGCGCGAGAGTACTTAGAGTTTGGATAGCGGATGAAGTCGAACTTGTTCTCAACATCCTTTGCGTTGAGAGTGTTGCCAGTCTTCACGTCCTTGAGCTTCACTGTACAACCGATGTCACCAGCGTTGAGTTGGTCAACAGGCTGACGGTTAGCACCAGCACAAGTATAGAGAGTACCGATACGCTCCTTAGAACCACGGTCTGCATTAGCGAGGTCATCACCAGGCTTAACGCTACCCTGCATTACCTTGAAGTAAGAAACCTCACCGATGTGTGGCTCTACACCAGTCTTGAAGAAGTAGAGAGAAGCAGGAGAAGCAGAATCAGGAGTAACTTCCTCACCGCGAGTGTTGTGAACCTTAGGCATGTCAGAAACGAAAGGTACAACATTGCCGAGGAATTCCATCAAGCGGCGAACGCCCATTGACTTGCCTGCACATACGCAGAATACAGGGAAGATAGAGCGAGTAACCAAGCCCTTACGGATACCTTCACGCATCTCGTCCTCTGTAAGAGTTTCCTCTTCGAAGAACTTCTCCATGAGAGCCTCGTCATTCTCGGCAGCAGCCTCAACGAGAGCCTTGTGGAGTTCCATAGCCTTATCCATTTCCTCAGCAGGGATTTCCTCGATAATAGGAGCACCACCTTCAGGACCCCAAGAGTACTTCTTCATGAGAAGGACATCGATGAGAGAGTTGAAGTTAGGGCCAGTCTCAAGAGGATACTGAATCTGAACGCACTTAGAACCGTAGATTTCCTGCATCTGTGCAACAACAGAATCGAAGTCGCAGTTTTCCTTGTCAAGCTGGTTAACGAGGAAGATAACAGGCTTCTTGAGCTTCTCAGTGTAGCGGAAGTTGTTCTGAGTGCCTACCTCTGGACCATACTGTCCATTAATAAGAATAACTGCCTGGTCTGTTACATTGAGCGCAGTGATGGCACCGCCCACGAAGTCGTCAGAACCCGGACAGTCAATGATGTTCAATTTCTTGCCGAGCCATTCCACGTTGAATACAGTAGAGAATACAGAGTAACCGTACTCCTGCTCAACAGGGAAATAGTCGCTAACTGTGTTTTTTGCGTCAACAGAACCGCGACGCTTAATCACCCCGCTCTCATAAAGGAGAGCTTCTGCGAGAGTGGTCTTACCAGAACCTGCACTACCCAAGAGGGCAATGTTCTTAATCTCGTTAGTTTGGAAAGTTTTCATAGTATCTATTTTTTGGTGTTTTTGTTAGATATAGCAATGCAATTTTGACTTAAAGCAAATGGAAAACCGACATAAATCAGCATCACAATTGCGTTAAATCAGCGGTAAAATTAAAACTTTTTCTTGTATCAGCAAAATAAATCAACAAAAATCTTTACTTTTGCAACGATTTTTAAGGTTTTCCGTGCCTTTTGGGGCATAATATTCCTCAAAACCTTAAAACCTTAAAACCTCAAAACCTCTTTTTCATGCTCTACATTCACATACCATTCTGCAAGTCGCGCTGCATCTACTGCAACTTCTTTTCCACCACACTCCTGAGGAAAAGGAAGGAGTATGTCGGCGCTCTCCTGCAGCAGTTTCCCAAGAAGCAGTACAGCACCATCTATATCGGCGGTGGAACACCCTCGATGCTTGATGCCGACGACCTCGGAAGGTTGCTCACGGAATGTAGGAAGCATATCACCGACGGGGAGTTCACCATGGAGTGTAATCCCGACGACATTACGGAAGACCTGGCAGCCCTGCTCCACGATTGCGGAGTGAACCGCGTATCGCTTGGCATACAGACATTCTCCAACGATCGGCTGAAACTCATCAACCGCCGCCATTCAGCAGAAAAAGCACGCGAAGCAATAGCCCTCATACGCGCGCATAACATCAATAATGTGTCGATAGACCTCATGTTCGGTTTCCCCGGAGAGACACTTGAAGACTGGCAGTACGACATCAGCGAAGCCATAAGGCTCTCGCCAAGCCACATCTCCGCCTACTGCCTTTCGATAGAGGAAGACACAGCCCTCGACCGCATGTTGCAGGCAGGCAAGCTGCCGCCATTACCTTCCGAGACGACACTGGAGAGCATGTACTACACCCTCTGCTCTGCCCTGAAAGAAGTCGGCTACGAGCATTACGAGATATCCAACTTCGCATTGCCCGGCTACCACTCACGCCACAACTCAGGCTACTGGCAAGACAAGTCGTACGATGCCATCGGTGCCGGAGCCCACGGCTACGACAAGGAAGAGCGGCGCAGATATTGGAACATCTGTGATGTGGAGGAATATATAGCAAGGACACATGCAGGAGAATCAGTCGTAGAGGACAGCGAGGACATCGACGCCATCACCCATTACAACGACCTCATCACAACAGCGCTCCGCACCAGTCGTGGACTATCATCCGCTTACATAAAGAACAGCTGCACTCCCCCACTCTACGATTATTTCATGAAGACCACCCGCAGACTGGCAGACACCCATCTCGTCGAGATATTCAGCGAAGACGGAGAAACTCGCGTCAGACTATCCCCCTCAAAACTCTTCGTTTCCGACGACATCCTTTCGGAGTTTGTTTACGTAAAATAGCACAGTGCACGCAAAATAAGCAGCAAACCTCTAAATATCAGGATAAATCTCTCTAGGTTGACGGCGTTGCATCATTTGGTCCCAATTAGACAGATATCGCCTTCCCACCTTATTCATCACCCGTTCTACGATTTCCATGTATTCAGATCTGCTCATACCAGAAAGGATATGCGCATGGTAATTCTCGTTCAGCTCTTTATAGACGGTTGAAATGGAGTAGAACACCATCACACCAGCTACTATTTCATTACCACCACATTCTCGCAGGCTTTTCTTCGCTGCATCGTTGAACATCTTTGTCACAACGTCATCAAAACGTTGCTCTTTACTTTTAAACAAATCAAACAGCCACATATCTTTTATATTTAAGTTATCTAATCAATCATTCCTTGCTCACCAATCCCCTCTTCAGCAGGATTTTGAAAGCATCCTTGCGTTCAGTTTCTTCCATTGAGTCGTAACGTCCAAGCAGGATCTCAGGAATCTTGTCCTTCTTGTACGAGCTCTTCGTTTCTCGCAGTTCTGCAAGGAGTTCCTTGGTAGTCATAGCATTAAGCTTTCTGATTACCTCCTGCAGTTCCGCTTTGTAGAGCAGTTCAAACAATGCCGGATAGAGAGCATTGCCCTCAGTCATCCAGCGTGAATGTCTGATGCTGCGCAGTTCATCATGAGTCATTTCTTTCAGCAAGGTTCTACACTCTTCCAATTTCTCCTCATCCCAACCATTGTAGTAGGCAGTCTTGAGGGTGGAAATCATGAATTCTAGTTTGTTCACCATAATTTAATTTACAATTTACAGATTTTCGGCTGCAAAGATACGCACATCCACACCTACAAAAAGAAAGAAAAGTCTCCACAAGCCTTGTGAAAACCTTTCTTTCTTCATTTCGTCACAAACGATACTCCTTGTATATCTCCCTTATCATCCTTTCCATCTGCTCACGGATAGGGATTTTCGAATCAGGGTCTATCTCGTAATACCGATACACGCAACCCCACAATCCCGACTCCTTGTCTTCCATCAGGCGTCCTGAATAGCATAGAA
Source organism: Bacteroidaceae bacterium (assembly GCA_024401305.1). Taxonomy (GTDB): domain Bacteria; phylum Bacteroidota; class Bacteroidia; order Bacteroidales; family Bacteroidaceae; genus Prevotella. The sequence continues at coordinate 32,930 of JAKSLI010000036.1, forward strand.
AGCCGTGGCGGAACACGGCGAAGTCCTGCGGATAAAACATACCCTCCTTTATATCCTCTGCGTCATATTCGGCTATGTCATAGCCATACCATTGCTGCCAATTGTCGAGCCACTCGGCATCGTCCTCCATAAACCGGCGAATCTTCTCGCAGCGTTTCGTTTCAACATACACCAACTGGCTGTACGGGAATACCAGTTTCCTCTGCTCGAAGACGAAAACCGGATCCGTATTCTTCCGTGCAACGTGATTTTCCGTCACCAGAGGCAGTTCGCGGTTGCGAATCCTCCTGTTAGTCTCCTTCCGTGCCAACTCCGTCTTCGAAATCCAGCGATTCGTATCCTTGTCACGCACATACCCCTTCATTCTCCAGTACACATCACTGCCAAACTCATATATCAAAAGGAAGGGCAGCGCAATGAGCGTACCCACTACGGCAATGCAAAACGCCAGGGCGTCCAGCTGCTTTTCATCAACATCGCTCAATATCTGGTCAAGCTTATATAGAGTTTCGTTCTTCATTCCTCACCTCCTTCCCATTCCACGAGTTTTCGTGGCAGGTCGATGCGTTTCACTGACGCTCTCCGTCCACAGACGTAGTAGTTTTTAGCCACATTCTCATGGAAATGCGTGATGAAAGCCTCCTTTATGCGCGTACATTTCTCGTTAATGGAGTTCTTTGTCGGGTCCGTCAGACTCTTCACTCCCGGACTAATCTGAGGCATGAAGCCCGACGCAAGTCTCTCGTCAATGTCGTTCCTACGTTCCTTCACCGCACGATAGATAATCTCCAGTTCCCGCTGATAGTCAGAGAGTTCCTTGAAGAAGAT
>JAKSLI010000037.1 GCA_024401305.1 Bacteroidaceae bacterium
TCTGTATGATCTGCTACATCGAAGTTGGTAGCGATAAAGGATGGCCAAGGGCAGATAGTTGGCACACTTGCCTACATACTCATGGGCATTTTGATTTTTTCACTGATTGACAACAAGAAATGGGGTTTTATATGGACACTAGTACTGGTGCGATTTATCGCACCAGTACTAGTGTGTTTTGAAGAAAGCAAGGTCATTTATCTGTGTGTACGACCAAGCTTTTAGCACTTCTTAAGGTCATGTTTCATGGTAGAGAATAAGAAAAAACGCCAATTGTTTTGTTGGTAAGAAATAAAATATTAACTTTGCACACAATAATCAACCCATTTATACTATGTTGACCGTAGCAAATCCTATATATGATATAGTGTTCAAGTATCTCATGGAAGATGAACGCATTGCCAAGACTCTTCTTTCTGCCTTGCTGAAGAAGACTGTTGTTGAAGTCAATGTGCGCAGACACGAATACACAAACGGCAACAGGGATAACATATCCATGTTCCGTATAGATTTTGCTGCGACCATAGAGGAAGCTAACGGCGAAAGACATCTTGTGCTCATCGAACTGCAGAAGACATGGTTGGAAACAGAAACACTGCGTTTCCGTCAGTATCTTGCCATGCACTATTCTAACCAGGAGAACATCATAAAGGAAGACAATCCGATGGGATATGCCATTCCGATGATAGCAATCTACATTCTTGGACATAGGATAGGCAACGTGAATGTTCCTGTAATATACTGCAACAAGACCGTCACGAACTATGAAGGTGAACCTGTGACGCATGGACTTCCTCATCCTTTCGTGGAAAGCCTAAATCATGATAGCATCTTCGTTCAGATCCCATTGCTGAAAGGACATTTCAACAACCGTTTGGAAGAAGTTCTTAGCATATTTGACCAATCAAAGAAATCTGCTACTAACCGTCAAGTATTGACCATCGATGATGACCAATATAAGGATGATGTGGAAATGATGCATATAGTTCATCGACTCCTTTCGGCAGCTTCCGATGCAGAACTTCGTCAGACCATGAATGTCGAAGATGAGTATTACAGTGCAATAGAAAATCGAGATACGGCAATCATGAAACGTGACGAGAAAATTGCGGAACAAGATAGGCTTATTGATGAGCAGAACAATCAGATAGCGGAGCAGAACAATCAGATAGCGGAGCAGAGCAACCAGATAGCGGAGCAGAGCAATCAGATAGCGGAGCAGAGCAATCAGATAGCGGAGCAGAGCAACCAGATAGCGGAGCAGAACGAGAAACTTTCTCAGAAAGACGAACAATTGTCTTTGCTGCAAAAGGAATTGGAACGCCTGAGAGCTATGATGCAACAATAACTTCACTGTTGGTTATTTTAAAATCTTCGCGTTTACAAGAAGCATGTCTGGCGCAAATCCAAGCATTAACATTTGTATGTTGGGATTTGCGCCAGCTTTGTTACTCAGTATTACACGATTACGCATAGTTTTTGCCTAAAATCAAGTCAATTTGCAACCCAAATTGTACAAAAATGCCTGAATTTTTGATTTTTGTTTATTTTTTTTGCGTTTTTTGTTGCAAATAATAAAAATAGTATTAATTTTGCATATCAAAAATCAAGTATTGACAACTTTTAACGACAAAAATCAAGCGAAACAGTACTCTTTATGAGCAAGATGGACCACATTAGAAATTTCTGTATCATTGCTCACATCGATCACGGAAAATCTACCATTGCTGACCGACTTCTGGAGAAGACAGGCACAATACAGATTACGGAAGGTCAGATGCTCGATGATATGGACTTGGAGAAGGAGAGAGGCATCACGATAAAAAGCCATGCCATACAGATGCAGTACAATCACGGCGGTGAGGACTATGTGCTGAATCTGATAGATACTCCGGGACACGTTGACTTCTCGTACGAAGTCTCTCGTTCAATAGCTGCCTGCGAAGGCGCACTTCTCATCGTAGATGCTTCGCAAGGCGTTCAGGCTCAGACCATTTCAAACCTCTACATGGCCATTGAGCACGACCTCGAAATAATTCCTGTCATCAACAAGATCGACATGCCATCGGCAATGCCTGACGAGGTTGAAGACGAAATAGTGGAACTTCTCGGTTGCGACCGCTCCGAAATAATCCGCGCTTCGGGCAGGACTGGCGAAGGCGTAGAGGAAATCCTTGAAGCAATCGTGGAACGAGTGCCGGCACCTACTGGCGACGAAGAAGCACCGCTCCAGGCTCTGATATTCGACTCCGTATTCAACTCTTTCCGTGGAATCATTGCATATTTCAAGATTGAAAGCGGCAAGATTCGCAAGGGCGACAAGGTGAAACTCTTTGCAACAGGCATGGAATACACCGCCGACGAAATCGGAATCCTGAAGATGGACATGGTGCCAAAGCAAGAACTCTCTACAGGAGATGTAGGCTATATAATTAGTGGTATAAAGGACTCGAAGGAAGTGAAGGTGGGCGATACAATCACCCACATCGCCCGTCCTTGCGAGACTGCCATAGAAGGTTTCCAGGAAGTGAAATCAATGGTCTTTGCAGGTGTTTATCCTATAGACCCGACTGACTATGAGAACCTTCGTGCATCGCTCGAAAAACTTCAGCTCAACGATGCATCACTGACATTCATGCCAGAGTCTTCAGTAGCTCTCGGCTTCGGTTTCCGTTGCGGATTCCTCGGTCTTCTCCACATGGAAATTGTTCAGGAGCGCCTGGACAGAGAGTTCAACATGGATGTCATCACTACGGTGCCTAATGTGTCTTACATGGTTTATGACAAGCAGGGCAACTCGAAGGAAGTGCATAACCCTTCCGGTCTTCCTGACCTCACGATGATCGACCATATTGAAGAGCCTTACATCAAGGCTTCCATCATCACGCTGACCACTTTCATCGGACCTATCATGAAGCTTTGCCTTGACAAGCGAGGCGAACTTCTAAAGCAGGAATACATCAGCGGAAACCGCGTTGAACTGCACTTCATGATACCGCTCGGCGAAATCGTGATAGACTTCTACGACAAACTGAAGAGCATCTCAAAGGGCTATGCTTCATTCGATTACCACATCGACTGCTACCGCCCTTCAAACCTTGCTAAGCTTGACATCCTGCTCAACGGCGAACAGGTGGATGCACTCAGCACTCTTACACACCGCGACAACGCCGAAACATTCGGTCGCCGCATGTGCGAGAAGCTGAAGGAACTCATTCCACGCCAGCAGTTTGACATCGCTATCCAGGCTGCCGTTGGAGCGAAGATCATCGCCCGCGAAACAATCAAGTGCGTCCGCAAGGATGTAACGGCAAAATGTTACGGAGGCGACGTCAGCCGAAAGCGCAAACTCCTTGAGAAACAGAAGAAAGGAAAGAAGCGCATGAAGCAAATCGGCAATGTGGAAGTACCACAGAAGGCGTTCCTTGCAGTGCTCAAACTTGACTAAATTGTACTAATAACCCGATAATAAATATTAAATCCATATTATATTATGTTAACACCAAACAGCGAACCAAACAAAAAGACTAAGACAATGAGAGACTTGCAGAAGCTCAGCCGCGATGTAGCTCGTGAATTAGCACGCTTGTACTCAACTATGTCTCATGAGGATCTTGACGAGCTCGAGAGCTTGCTCATTCCTATGAAGTTCAAGAAGAACCAGCTCATCCTCGGCGAGGGCGAAATCTGCGAAAACTTCTATTACATCCACAAAGGTCTTATTCGCCAGTTCTATGTAAAGAACGGCAAGGAAGTTACTGAACACCTTGGTGTTGAAGGTGGTATGATCTACTGTATCGAAAGTCTCTTCAAGGAGGAACCTACTCGCCTTCAGATTGAGTCACTCGAGCAGAGCATCTTGTTCGCAATTCCTAAGAAGAAGCTCGAAATCGTTGCTATGCACAACCAGAACATCCAGATTCTCTACCGCAAGATTCTCGAGAGATCATTGATCAACTCTCAGGTTCATGCTGACCTCGTGCGCTTCGAAACAGCTCAGGATCGCTACAAGAGATTCTTCAAGATGCATCCACAGGTATCGCTCCGCGCTCCGCTGGTTTACATCGCAAGCTATCTCCAGATGACTCCAGAGACACTTTCTCGTGTTCGTGCTGTCACTCTCATCGACTAAACTCCACATTAATTATACAATTCCAGCAAGGATGAACCTTACAAAAAAGGCTCATCCTTGTGGAGTTTTGCTTTAGTCAGATAGCAAACTGCCTTCTCTTAGGCTTCAAAACTCAACAATAATCAACTTTCAAGAAATTATCTACGCTTTTATTTTACAGTATAAAGAAAAAGCGGTATCTTTGCCCAAAATTAACAACACTAAGGATAATTCTTCAACAACACATTATCATTAATTTATGGAACTTAACTTGCTTACTGCAATATCGCCGATAGATGGCAGATATAGAGGTAAAACAGAAAAACTTTCAAACTACTTTTCAGAATATGCGCTTATTCGCTATCGTGTCAGAGTAGAGATTGAGTACTTCATCACTCTTGCAGAACTACCTCTTCCTCAGCTTGAGGGCGTTGAAGCAGCCATCAATGGTGGCTACGAGACTCTTCGCAACATCTACAAGGAGTTCACTACTGACGACGCACAGCGCATCAAGGACATTGAAAAGATCACAAACCACGATGTCAAGGCCGTTGAATACTTCATCAAGGAGAAGTTCGACGCCATCGGTGGTCTTGACCAGTATAAGGAGTTCATCCATTTCGGACTCACTTCACAGGACATCAACAACACAAGCGTTCCACTCTCTGTAAAGGAAGCTGTAGAAGAGGTTTTCACTCCACTTCTCAAAGAGCTCATCGACCAGCTCCAGGCTTACGCTGACGAATGGAAAGAGGTTTCAATGCTCGCAAAGACTCACGGACAGCCTGCCTCTCCTACCCGACTCGGCAAGGAAATCATGGTTTATGTCTATCGTCTTACTGAGCAGCTCGAGACTCTCAAGGCTTGCAAATACACAGCTAAGTTCGGCGGTGCAACAGGCAACTACAACGCTCACCATGTTGCTTACCCACAGTACGATTGGAAGGCATTCGGAAACAAGTTCGTAAGCGAGAAGCTTGGTCTTCAGCGCGAGCAATATACAACCCAGATCTCAAACTACGACCACCTCGCTTCTGTATTTGATGCTCTCCGTCGTATCGGCACAATCATCATCGACCTCGACCGCGACTTCTGGATGTACATTTCTATGGAGTATTTCAAGCAGAAGATCAAGAAGGGTGAGGTTGGTTCAAGCGCTATGCCTCACAAGGTTAACCCTATCGACTTCGAGAACTCAGAAGGTAACCTCGGCATCGCAGGAAGCATCCTCGAGTTCCTCTCTCGCAAGCTCCCTATCAGCCGTCTCCAGCGTGACCTTACAGACTCAACTGTTCTCCGCAACATCGGCACTCCAATGGGTCACATGCTCATCGCTATGGAGAGCACTTTGAAGGGTCTTCGCAAGCTCATCCTCAACGAGCAGGCACTCTTCGACGACCTTGACAACACATGGGCTGTAGTGGCAGAGGCTATCCAGACAATTCTCCGTCGTGAGGCATATCCAAATCCTTACGAAGCCCTCAAGGCACTCACTCGTACAAACACTAAGATGACTCCGGAAATCATCCACGAATTCATCGAGACTCTCGAGGTTTCTGAAAGTGTGAAGGAAGAGCTCCGCGTCATCACTCCACATAATTACACTGGTGTATAACAAATAAACTAGTAATAAACCCAACCTTAAGAACCTTAACTACATTTAAGTATCTAACAAGTATTTGAAAGAAATTAAGCATCTTAAGAAAGAGATTAATTAACCAAAAAACAAACATCTAAACTGAACAGAAACAATGTCAGACGAAATGAACTTCGAGTTTGATCACCACCTGGCAGGTAGTGACGAACATCACAACAATGAAAGCCGTGAGGCTCGCGATGAAAACAACTCAGGATACAGACCTCAGCGTCAGCGTATTCGCACTTCTCGCCCAGCAGGCAGCAGCTATGGCGGCGGTTACAGCAGCAATCGTGGTGGTTACAACCAGGAAGGCGGCTATCAGCAGCGTCCTCGCTACAACGGCGGCGGTTACAACCAGGAAGGCGGCTATCAGCAGCGTCCTCGCTACAACAACGGCGGTGGTTATAACCAGGAAGGTGGTTACCAGCAGCGTCCTCGCTACAACGGCGGCGGTTACAACCAGAACAAGGAAGAAGGCTTCAACCAGGAAGGTGGCTATAACAACGGTGGTGGCTACGGTCAGCAGCGTGGTGGCTACAACAATGGTGGCGGCTATGGTCAGCGCGGCGGCTACGGTCAGCAGCGTGGCGGTTATAATAATGGTGGCGGTTACGGTCGTCCACAGCGTGGCGGTTACAACAACGGTGGTGGCTATGGTCAGCAGCGTGGTGGCGGCTACGGTCAGCAGGGCGGTTATGGTCGTCCACAGCGTGGCGGTTACGGTCAGCAGGGCGGTTACGGTCGTCCACAGCGTGGCGGTTACGGCGGCGGTCGCGGTGGCTATGATCCAAATGCAAAGTATTCTAACAAGAAGCGCATCGAATACAAGGAGGCTAACATCGATCCAAATGCACCAATCCGCTTGAACAAGTTCCTCGCTAACGCAGGCGTTTGCTCTCGTCGTGAGGCTGACGATTTCATCCAGGCAGGTGTAGTAAAGGTTAACGGCGAGGTTGTAACAGAACTCGGAACAAAGGTACTCCGCACAGATACAATCCTCTTCCACGACCAGAACATCTCTCTCGAGAAGAAGGTTTATGTGCTTCTCAACAAGCCAAAGGATACAGTTACAACTTCTGACGATCCTCAGAACCGCAAGACTGTCATGCAGCTCGTTGAAGGTGCATGCCCAGAGCGTATCTATCCTGTAGGTCGTCTTGACCGCAACACAACAGGTGTTCTTCTCCTCACTAACGATGGTGACCTCGCTTCTAAGCTTACACACCCTAAGTTCCTCAAGAAGAAGGTTTACCATGTACAGCTTGACAAGAATGTAACAGCTGCTGACATGCAGCAGATTGCTGATGGCATCCAGCTTGAGGATGGCGAAATCCATGCAGATGCTATCGAATATGCTCACCCAACAGACAAGAAGCAGGTAGGCATCGAGATTCACTCTGGTCGCAACCGTATCGTGCGTCGTATCTTCGAGCACCTTGGCTACCGCGTTATCAAGCTCGACCGCGTACTCTTCGCTGGTCTTACAAAGAAGAATCTCCGCCGCGGCGACTGGCGCTTCCTCACAGAGAAGGAAGTTGACATGCTCCGTATGGGTGCGTTTGAATAAGGGGACCTTCCCCCTTACCCCTTCCTTTTAGGACGGGGAGAAATTAGTCTTATCTAAGGTGTATTCAAAGATTTACACCTATATTTACTAAATAAAAGTAGATTGTTCCCCTCTAAATACTATCTACTCCCCTCCTTGAAAGGGAGGGGCTGGGGGTGGGTCTTATGAAAAGAACAAAGATTGTTGAAGCTTTGGCTTCAGAAGGATGCGGACAGGACATCACAGTAATGGGATGGGTTCGTACTCACCGTAGTTCAAAGGCTGTTGATTTCATCCAGCTTAACGACGGTTCTACTATAAAGAACATCCAGGTGGTTATCGAGCCACAGAAGTTTGACGCAGAAATGCTCAAGCAGATCACTACAGGTTCTTGTATCTCTGCCACTGGTAAGCTCGTAGCAAGCCAGGGCGCTGGTCAGGCAGTAGAGATTCAGGGCGAAAGCATCGAACTCTTCGGCGGTTGCGGCAACGACTATCCAATGCAGAAGAAGGGTCAGAGCTTCGAATATATGCGTCAGCACGCTCACATGCGTCTTCGCACAAACACTTTCGGAGCTGTTATGCGTATTCGTCATAACATGGCAATGGCTATCCACACTTACTTCCACGAGCATGGGTATTTCTATTTCCACACTCCACTCATCACAGCTTCTGACTGCGAGGGTGCAGGCCAGATGTTCCAGGTAACAACAAAGAACCTCTACGACCTCAAGAAGGACGAGAACGGTTCTATCATCTATGATGATGACTTCTTCGGCAAGCAGACTTCACTTACAGTGTCTGGTCAGCTTGAAGGTGAGCTCGGTGCTACTGCTCTCGGTCAGATCTACACATTCGGCCCTACTTTCCGTGCTGAGAATTCAAACACTCCACGCCACCTCGCAGAGTTCTGGATGGTTGAGCCTGAGGCATGTTTCATTGACCTCACAGACCTTATGGATCTTGAGGAAGACTTCATCAAGTATTGCGTACGCTGGGCTCTCGACAACTGCAAGGAAGACCTTGAGTTCCTCAACAAGATGATCGACAAGACTCTCCTTGAGCGTCTTAACTCAGTGGTTAACACAGAGTTCGTTCGTCTTCCATACACAGAAGGCATCAAGATTCTCCAGGAAGCTATCGCAAAGGGCAAGAAGTTCGAATTCCCATGTAACTGGGGCGATGACCTCGCTTCTGAGCATGAGCGCTATCTCGTTGAGGAATACTTCCAGAAGCCAGTCATCATGACAAACTATCCTAAGAAGATCAAGGCATTCTACATGAAGATTGATGCAGAGAAGCCTGTTCTCAACGGCGAGGAAATGGAAGAAACTGTTCAGGGTACAGACGTACTCTTCCCAGCTATCGGCGAAATCATCGGCGGTTCTGTTCGTGAAGAGAACTACGACAAACTCGTGAACGAAATCCAGGAGCGCAACATCCCTATGAAGGATATGTGGTGGTATCTTGACACTCGTAAGTTCGGTTCTTGTCCTCACGGTGGTTTCGGTCTCGGTTTCGAGCGTCTCATCCTCTTCGTAACAGGTATGCAGAACATCCGCGACGTGATTCCTTTCCCACGTACTCCAAAGACCGCAGAGTTCTAATCAAGGAAAATAGCATCAGAAATAAACAAAAAGCGTTGCCTCATCATGTGTGAGACAACGCTTTTTCTATACCGCAAAACTCTTTCCTGCCCATTTCTTGCTATGCCAACGGCGAGTAAGGATGACACCTCGCGTATTCTCATCAAGGGCAAAGGCGCACCAGATGCCAAGCAATCCGAAGCCACACCAGAAGCCGAAGATATAAGCAACGCCTACAGCTATCAGCCACTGGAAAGTAACGCCTATTACAACCGGGTATATCGTATCGCCCGTAGCACGCAAACTCCCAGTAGAGAAAATGTTGCGCGTGCGACCGAGTTCAAGGAAGATGTTGATAACAAATATCCAAGTTCCAAGAGAGATAATCTCAGGATTTTCCGTGAAGAAGGAAAGTATTGGTCGTCCTACGCAAGCCAATGCTGCAGCCATTGAAAGACAGCAGATAAGTTCCACGCGCAGGATATAATTGCCAAGGATATAAGCCACTCGGTTCCTGCCTTCGCCTACATAATGACCGATGAGAATGCTGCCACCCTGAGTGAAACTTGCAGAGAAAAGTACGCAGTAAGCAAGTATGTTCCAGCAATAAGTTCTTGTGGCAACGGCGGCATCACCAAGTTTGTTAATCATGTAAATACCAACAACTTGCGTAAGGCAATAGCTCAATTCCTCGCTCATTGCCGGTATGCCGACAAACAGCAAGTTTCTGAGTTCCTTGAAAGGGAATGGACGGAAATAATGAAGAGGGAAGGACGGTATATGCTTCTTGGTATGGAAGACTGCAAGCAAAACCATCGCGATGCCACGACTGAAAGCCGTTGAGATGGCAGCACCTTCAACGCCAAGCTCAGGGAAACCGAACTTACCGAAAATAAGACAGTAGTTTCCTATGAGATTAAGCACATTGCTTATCAGCGTAACAATCATCGGATAGAGAGTCTTGTCAGCACTTCTAAGCGATGCCGAGAGGGTAAATGATATCGCTTGCGTGAAAGAGAACAAACCGGTTATCTTCATGTAAACCAACCCATTAGGCATCAGCGCATCACTCAAGCCCATGAGTTTCAAGATATTCTCTGCCTGGAACCACATGACAAGACTCACGGCAACACCAATGATAAGATTCATCATCAGTGATATTCCCACAACCTGCACAAGTCTTTTCTGCAGTTTTGCTCCGATGTATTGCGCACAAAGAATGGCAGCACCCATCGAGATAAACTGATAAACGAGGAATATGAGAGAGAATATCTGATTGTCAACGCCTACAGCAGCAACAGCCTCATCACTATGCTGACTGAGCATGATGATGTCAACCGTACCAAGCATCATGACAAGAGCAATGTCTATGAAGATAGGCAAAGTGAGTGCGCGAAGTTTTTTCTTTATGTCGTTATTCGTATTGAACATCCCAAAACAATTTTCCGTTGATTAGCATTTATCAACACATCCATGAAACAATTAAGAATCTTCATTTTAAGGGAGTGCAAAGTTACACTTTTAACGCCAACAATCCGCTAATTGCGTCTCTAAAAATCGTCACATCTCACAGAAAAATATACCACATCAATTTTGTTTTCACGATAACGCGAGAAATTTGTCAATTAAACCTTTTTTGTGTAACTTTGCGCACGATTTATGTCTATATGATTGACATACAAATTCGCTATTTAACTCAGATAATAATAATTTCAAAAACATACAGCCACATAAGTCCGTATGATAAAGTTTTTCCAAACCAAAGGCAGCGTAGTTGCTGCAGCTCTCAACCATCAGCCTTCAGCAGAGGAAACTGCTGCTATGGAATGGCTCTTTGATGGTAAAGTAATTAACGAAGATTGTCTTCAGGGTTACTTCGTAGGTCCTCGCCGCGAGATGATTACTCCTTGGAGTACAAACGCTGTTGAGATTACTCAGAACATGAGTCTCCAGGGCGTTCAGCGTATTGAGGAATACTTCAAGGTGGATTCTGCCGATGCAGAGCACGACCCAATGCTCCAGCGTATGTACGAAGGTCTCGACCAGAAGATTTTCGATGTGAACATCCAGCCTGAACCTATCAAGCATGTTGACAATCTTGAGGAGTATAACGAGACAGAAGGTTTGGCACTTTCTGCCGAAGAGATTGAGTATCTCCACAAAGTGGAAGGCCAACTCGGTCGTCCATTGACAGACTCTGAAATCTTTGGTTTCGCCCAGATCAACTCAGAGCACTGCCGCCACAAGATCTTCGGTGGCGTATTCATCATTGACGGTGAGGAGAAGCCTTCTTCACTCTTCTCAATGATCAAGAAGACTACAAAGGAGAATCCACACAAGATTCTCTCTGCATACAAGGATAACGTAGCATTCTCTGAAGGTCCAAAGGTAGAGCAGTTCGCTCCAAAGGACCAGACAACTTCGGACTTCTTCGAGGTTAAGGAGGTTGAATCAGTTATCTCTCTCAAGGCAGAAACCCACAACTTCCCAACAACTGTTGAGCCTTTCAACGGTGCCGCTACAGGTACTGGTGGTGAAATCCGCGACCGTATGGGTGGTGGTGTTGGTTCTTGGCCTATCGCTGGTACTGCCGTTTATATGACAGCTTACCCTCGCAAGGAATCTACAGAGAACGCTTGGGAGCAGATTCTTCCTGTTCGCAAGTGGCTTTACCAGACTCCAGAGCAGATTTTGATTAAGGCTTCAAACGGTGCTTCCGACTTCGGTAACAAGTTCGGTCAGCCACTTATCACTGGTTCTGTGCTCACTTTCGAGCATCAGGAAGGTGAAGAGAAGTATGCTTACGACAAGGTTATCATGCTTGCCGGTGGTGTTGGTTACGGCACAAAGCGCGACTGCCTCAAGAAGGAGCCACAGAAGGGCAACAAGGTTGTCGTGGTAGGTGGTGACAACTACCGCATCGGTCTTGGTGGTGGTTCTGTTTCTTCAGTAGATACAGGTCGCTACACAAGCGGTATTGAGCTCAATGCCGTTCAGCGTGCAAACCCAGAAATGCAGAAGCGTGCCTACAACCTCGTTCGCGCTCTTTGTGAGGATGTTGAGAATCCTGTTGTTTCTATCCACGACCACGGTTCAGCAGGTCATGTAAACTGTCTCTCAGAGCTCGTTGAAGAGTGTGGTGGTGAGATTGATATGACTAAGCTTCCTATTGGCGACCAGACTCTTTCTTCTAAGGAAATCATCGCAAACGAGAGCCAGGAGCGTATGGGATTGCTCATCGACGAGAAGCATATTGACCGCGTTCGTCAAATTGCTGAGCGTGAGCGTGCTCCGCTGTATGTTGTCGGTGAGACTACTGGCGATGCTCACTTCTCATTCAAGCAGGGCGACGGCGTGAAGCCATTCGACCTCGATGTTGCCCAGATGTTCGGTCACTCTCCTGTAACTTACATGAAGGACGAGACTGTTGAGCGCCTCTATCGCAATGCAGAATACAAGGCTGAAAACCTTGAAACATATATTAAGGATGTCCTCAAGCTCGAGGCTGTGGCTTGTAAGGACTGGTTGACTAACAAGGTTGACCGCTCCGTAACAGGTAAGATTGCCCGTCAGCAGTGTCAGGGTGAGATTCAGTTGCCACTCTCTGACTGCGGTGTCGTAGCTCTTGACTACCGCGGAAAGACTGGTATCGCTACTGCTCTCGGTCACGCTCCACAGGCAGGTCTTGCTTCTCCTGAGGCTGGTTCTGTACTTTCTGTTGCAGAATCTCTCACAAACCTCGTGTTCGCACCACTCACAGATGGACTTGACAGCGTTTCACTTTCAGCAAACTGGATGTGGCCTTGCCGCTCACAGAAGGGTGAGGACGCTCGTCTCTACGCTGCTGTTAAGGCACTTTCTGACTTCTGCTGCGAGATTGGCGTGAATGTTCCTACTGGTAAGGACTCTCTCTCAATGACTCAGAAGTATCCTGACGGAAGCAAGATCATTGCTCCTGGTACAGTGATTGTTTCTTCTGGTGGTGAGGTTTCAAATATCCGTGGCGTTGTTTCTCCAGTTCTCAACCGCGACGAGGACACAATGCTCTTCCACATTGACTTCTCTTACGATCAGCATCGTCTCGGCGGTTCTGCTTTCGCTCAGAGCCTCGGCTTCGTTGGTTCAGATGTACCGACTGTTGTAAACCCAACATACTTCGCTGATGCTTTCGAGGCAGTTCAGTCACTCATAAAGAAGGGTATCGTACTCGCAGGTCACGACATCTCTGCTGGTGGTCTTGCTACTACTCTCCTTGAAATGACATTTGCTAACGCTTACAAGAGCGGACTTGCTAATGACCTCTACATCAACCTTGACGGCATCACTGACGGTGATGTTGTGAAGACTCTCTTCGCCGAGAATCCTGGTGTTGTCATCCAGATCAAGGAAGCTGACAAGCAGCGCTTCTTCGATGTAATGGAAGACCTTGAAGTGCAGTATGCTTACATTGGTAAGCCTGCCAAGATTTCTGCTGCCGACGGTTCTGAGAAGCGTGTTGTTGAGATCTACAACGGCGAGACAAAGGTTGCAAGCCTCAACATCGACGAGATGCGCGAGACTTGGTACGAGACTTCTCACCTACTCGACCGCAAGCAGAGCTTTAACGGAATGGCAGACGAGCGTGCAAAGAACTATGCTAATCAGCCACTCGAGTTTAAGTTCAACGCTGACTTTACTGGTAAGCTTGAGCAGTTCGGTCTTGAGAAGAACCTTGGCTCACGCAAAGTTGGCGAGCGTCCTGTAGCAGCAATCATCCGTGAGAAAGGTACTAACGGTGAGCGTGAAATGGCTTACACTCTCTATCTCGCAGGTTTCGATGTAAAGGATGTCATGATGACAGACCTTATCACAGGTCGCGAAACTCTCGAAGAAGTTCAGATGATTGTCTTCTGCGGTGGTTTCTCTAACTCAGACGTTCTCGGTTCTGCTAAGGGTTGGGCTGGTGCATTCCTCTATAATCCAAAGGCAAAGGAAGCTCTCGACAAGTTCTACGCTCGCAAGGACACAATGTCTCTCGGTATCTGTAACGGTTGTCAGCTCATGGTTGAGCTTAACCTCATCAACCCAGAGCACGAGCAGCGTTCACGTATGCTTCACAACACATCTCATAAGTTTGAGTCAACATACGTTGGTCTCCGCATCGCTCAGGACACTAACTCTATCATGCTCAGCAGCTTGAAGGGCAACAAGATTGGTGTTTGGGTGGCTCACGGTGAAGGTAAGTTCTACCTCCCTGAGAATGTTGAGAACTACGACATCGCAGCTCAGTACAACTACTCTACATACCCAGGCAACCCTAACGGCTCTGACTATTCAGCAGCTGCTATCTGCTCAAAGGACGGCCGTCATCTCGCAATGATGCCACACCCAGAGCGTGCCATCTTCCCTTGGCAGTGTGCTAACTATCCTGCTGACCGCCGCTTCGAGGAAATCACTCCTTGGGTTGAAGCTTTCGTGAATGCAAGAAAGTGGTGTGAGAAGCAAAAATAGGACATGCAAGAAAATTCCTCTTCACAAAACATATCTCACCCCCTCCCCCTAAACGGGGAGGGGGCTGGGGGGAGAGGCTTGTTCTCTCTCTTCAGTTGTTTCTTCACCATTGGCCTTTTCACCATTGGCGGTGGCTATGCCATGATTCCGCTGATGCAGGAGAAGATCATTGACAAGAACAAGTGGATTGAGAAGGGCGAGTTTCTCGACTTGATTGCCATTGCGCAGAGTTGTCCTGGAGTATTTGCCATAAACATCGCGATATTCGTAGGCTACAAGATGGGAAAGATAAAAGGTTCCATTGCAGCTTGTCTCGGAGCAGCCTTGCCTTCTTTCCTTATCATCCTGCCTATAGCAATATTCTTCACGCAGTTTAAGGATCTGCCGATTGTGAAGTCCATCTTTGCCGGCATCCGTCCTGCTGTCGTAGCCCTTATTGCAGTGCCGACATTCAAGCTCGCAAAGTCAGCAAAAATAACTTGGAAGACAGTCTGGATTCCAATCCTTTCCGCTCTTCTCATCTGGCTGCTTGGCGTTTCGCCTATATATATAATAATGTGTGCAGGCGTGGCAGGGTATCTCTACGGCAGGTTCTGTTCAAAAGAACAAAAACGCTGACTCCCAATCCTACAAAGGTAATCATACTTATTACTTAATACTTATTACTTAATACTTAGTAAACTTTGGTTTTCCTTAAACTCTTCTATACATTCTTTTCCATCGGTCTCTTCGGTTTCGGAGGAGGTTACGGAATGCTGTCGCTTATCCAAAATGAGGTTGTTAGGCACCACAAATGGATGAGTTCGGGAGAGTTCACGGATATCGTTGCCGTATCGCAGATGACCCCGGGACCTATCGGCATAAACTCTGCTACTTATTGCGGCTACACCGCTGTGCATCACGAGTTTGCAGACAGCTTGACGGGCGTGCCACTTGAAGCAATATCTGTTCTTGGCAGCCTTACAGCAACCTTCGCTGTCGTTCTGCCTTCGCTTATCCTGATGCTCCTGATAGCAATGCTCTTCTTGAAATTCATGAAGACAAAGCCTGTTCAGGATGTATTCAAGGGATTGCGACCAGTAGTTGTAGGACTCCTTGGCTCAGCAGTCTTGCTTTTGATGACCACAGAAAACTTCTCTTCACCAAACGAGAATCTCTACCAATTCATCATCTCCTGCGTGCTCTTCATCGGAGCTTTCGTCGGAGTATGGTTCAAATGGATTAGCCCAATAAAGATGATTTGCGTCTGCGCCATCATCGGAGCAATATTACTTTAATTCAAATTTCGCTTTGCTCAATTTGAGGCTAAAGGCCCCCCTCGTGCAAAGCACGAACTCAAAACTATGCGAAATCGCCTCTTCATATTCCTCATGCTTCTTGCCGTTGTTTGTACAATGGCAAGTCCTCGCATGTCAAGAGGCAACTATCGCTTTTATGCTGATGACGACAGCATCGCCATCGATTCCACTAAACCACTTCTTATTGATTCCACAAAGCCGCATCTCCTTGACTCCATTGCAAAGCCGAAATCCATGGACGATTCCATCGCAGCCATGATTGCCGCCCACAACAAGGCGATCGACGATTCAATCCGTCTGGACAGCCTTAACCGCAAGAAAGCAAACGGCATCGACGCTCCTGTGGAGTTTGAGGCAAAGGATTCCATGGTTTATTTCGCTGGCAGCAAGAATGCCTTCTTCTACGGTAACTCGAATGTGAAATACGAGAACATGGACCTGAAGAGCGACCGCGTAAGCCTTTCCATGGACTCATCGCTCGTTCGTGCTACACCTTCCGTTGACTCTCTCGGCAACAAGATTGGTATGCCAGTCTTCAAGATGGGTAGCGAGGAGTACGAGAGCGACACGATGGCATTCAACTTCAAGACAAAGAAGGGCTTCATCAATGATGTCTATACAGCGCAGGAAGACGGGTTCCTTACTGCCAAGATATCAAAGCGCGACTCTACGGGCGTGATGTATCTCGCCAAAGGTCGTTACACCACTTGCGATGAAGACCACCCAGACTTCTACATCGCACTCTCACGCGCGAAGGTGCGTCCAGGCAAGGATGTTGTCTTCGGTCCTGCTTACCTTGTCGTTGCCGATGTGCCGCTGCCATTGGCTATTCCTTACGGTTTCTTCCCATTCTCGAAGAGCTATTCAAGCGGTTTCATCATGCCAACCTACGGCGATGAGAATGCTCGTGGTTTCTATCTCCGTGATGGTGGCTATTACTTTGCCATCAGCGACAAGATGGACCTCAAGCTCATTGGCGAGATCTATACAAAAGGATCGTGGGGAGTCTCTGCCGCATCCAACTACAAGAAGCGCTACAAATACAGCGGTTCCTTCCTCTTTTCATACCAGAACACGAAGAATGGCGAGAAAGGAATGCCTGACTTCATGGAGCAGAATTCATTCAAGCTGCAATGGAGCCACCGTCAGGATTCAAAGGCAAATCCGTTCAGCACGCTCTCTGCCAGCATAAACTTCGCGACCTCAAGTTACGAGAAGAACAACCTCACCTCGATGTACAATCCGCAGACGATGACACAATCCCTGCGAACTTCTTCCGTTTCATGGAACACCTCGTTCTCTTCTCTCGGCATGACACTGAGCAGTTCTGCCAACCTTGCCCAGAATATGCGCGACACAACTCTCGCCATCACGCTTCCTGACCTCAACATCAACATCTCACGCTTCTATCCGTTCAAGCGCAAGCATGCTGTGGGCAACGAGCGTTGGTACGAGAAGATTTCCATGTCATATACCGGACGCCTCAGCAACTCCATCACGGCTAAGGAAAGCGAGTTCTTCAAGTCAGGATTCATGAAGTTGATGAAGAACGGTATGCAGCACAGCATTCCAATCTCCGGTACTTTCAATGTGCTCAAATACATCAACGTATCTCCAAGTGTTAGCATCACAGGTCGCACCTACACCCAACGCAACAAGCGCCATTGGGATGTAGAGCAACAGAAGGCAGTGGAAGAGGAGACGGAATACGGCGTCTATAACATGTTCGGATGGAACGCAAGCGTTTCAGCCAACACAAAGCTCTATGGTTTCTACACGCCAAACCGCAAGATCTTCGGCGACAAGATCCTGATGGTTCGTCATGTCATGACACCACGCGTCACCTTCTCTTATGCTCCTGACACAAAGAACCACTTCTACAGCGGTTACGACTCTTACCTCGTTTATGACGAAGAAGGCAGACCAAAGTTTGACACGTCAGGCAATCAGGTGAGAGAATACTACTCTCCTTATTCAAACGGAATGTTCGGCGTGCCAAGCGTCAATAAGTCAGGCTCCTTCAACTTCGACCTCTCAAACAACATCGAGATGAAGGTCAAGTCGGAAACCGACTCCATCGGTTACAAGAAGGTCAGCATCATCGATGAACTCGGAGCTTCCATGACATACAATCCTCTTGCTGAAACCCGCAAGTGGAGCGACCTCAACATGCGCATTCGTCTCAAACTCACAAAGAGCTACACCTTCAACCTTAACGCCATCTTCGCCACTTACGCATACATCATGCAGAACGGACGACCAGTAATCAGCGACAAGACAGAATACAGCTATGGTCGTTTCGGTCGTTTCCAGGGCATGTCGCAGAACCTTTCCTACACTCTCAACCCACAGAAACTCCGTGAGCTGTTCACTGGCGAAAAGAAGAAAAAGAAAGACAGTTCCAACGACGATGAATACGACACAGGCGTAAACACCAATGTTGATGATGTGATGGAGAAGGGCAAGCATGCTGCCGAGAACCAAAGTTCAATGGCAGAAACAGACGAAGACGGTTATCTGCTGTTCTCTATGCCATGGTCACTCACCTTCGGCTACGGCATTTCCATGCGCGAGGATCTCAGCAACAACTACAAGGAACGCCCTGACGGAACCGTCAGTTTCGGCTATCGCTTCACGCAAACGCTGAACATGAGCGGAAACATTCAGCTCAGCAAGGGTTGGAACATCAACTTCTCTTCTGGTTACGACTTCGACATGAAGCGTCTCTCCATGACCACCGCTTCACTCTCGCGCGACCTCCACTGCTTCAGCATGTCGGCATCCGTCGTCCTTGCGCCTTACACAAGCTACAACTTCTCTTTCCGTTGTAACGCAGCGACACTCACCGATGCCCTTAAATACGACAAGCGCTCAGGCTATACGAATATCATTCAGTGGTATTAAGACAATAACAGCAACTCCCACGACTCTGAATATCAGAAATCGTGGGAGTTTATTTTTCATTCAATTCCCCAAATCTTCGGCAAAGAAAAAGGCATGTGATACTAAAATCCCTAAAGAATTCCGCATAACCTTGTAGTGTTTACTGCAAAGATATGCGGAATCTGTTAATAGCATTTCATTTGTCAGAGCTGATTACATTCAGTCTCAATGGTAGGTTTATCGTGGGACGGATCAATTCAAACCTTATTAACAATATTGTCGTATATTTCGTTAAACCAAATGTCTTTGAAGAGGTTGTTGACTCTGTCTTCAGTGAGTTTATTATATAGGTCTAGCTTTGAATTGATGAAGTCAAGAAGTTCGTCATCTATGACCCCATCAAACTTATCTCGTATGTCATCACGACTGTTTTTCTTGTTGAAGAAACCAAGCAATTCCTCATTACTCATGATACGGTCGCGCATACTTTCAAGGTCTGCCTTATCGTCATCGTCCAGATTAAGTCCGTATTGCTCGTTGAGTTGGGCGATAATCTTGCTGAGATATTCCATCTCTGGCTCTTCATGTCCACCACCTTCACCACCGTTAGGACTCTGACCTTTCATCTTCGTATCCTTACCCTTCAATTCCAGTTTCTGTTCTTTCAGGAACTTCACACGGTAGTCTTGCAGACGAGCCTCATTAAGCACCTCGTATGGAAGTTTCTCCTTTTCGCATTCTATCTTCTTTTGAAGAGCGTATGCAAACGGATAGAGACTCATCAACTCTGTGTCAGTAAAAGATATTATCTGGCTAAGGAATCCGAAAAGTTTGTAGTATCTGCCACATGTCTTGCGAAGTTCCTTCTGAGTATCATTGTCAAGTTTCTCCTTAACAACATCACTTATACGATCAAGTACAACGTTCATCTGGGAACGGTACGCTGTATCTTTGCTTGTAGAGAAGTAATACTTAGCAAACTCCTGAACGTCGGTCAGCGTGAACACATTGAATGAATATAACTTATCCTGAATATCATAAAGCGTGTCAGGATCAGTCTCGTCACTTTCATCCATCTTGTTCTTTCCATAATATTTCTGGAAGTCCTTGCGTATCTCTTCTGGATCATTGACGAAGTCAAGCACCATCGTAGAATCCTTACCACCCGTCTTGCGGTTAAGGCGTGAAAGAGTCTGCACACTACTTGTTCCACCAAGCTTCTTGTCCACAAACATGGTGTGAAGCAGCGGTTCGTCAAAACCTGTCTGATACTTGTTGGCAACAATCAGGATTCTGTATTTAGGAAGCTTGAAAGCGTCTGGGATTGACGTACCCTTAGGAAGATTATTCATCATTGATTCTGTATAATCCTTATCATCATCTTCCCTTACGGAACCAGAGAATGCCACCAATGCCCTATATGGCAGTCTCATTTCCTGCATTATGCTGTCAAACTTCTTCTTGTATCTTACAGCATGAAGACGGCTCCTTGTCACGAGCATAGCCCTTGCCTTACCACCAATCTCCTTCTCTGTCTGGGACACGAAGTGTTCGAGCATAATGCGTGTCTTACGCTCTATTGCCCTATCCTGTATGTCGGCATAACTGCCAAGCAGTCGCATAGCCTTCTTACGTTCATACTCCTTGTCCGGCATCTTGACATTCTGCACAAGATAATAGTAACGCTCGAATGACATATAGTGCTCCATCACGTCAAGGATAAATTCCTCCTTGATAGCCTGTTCCATTGTGTAGGTGTCAAAAGGCTCCTTTGTGCCATACTCACGCTCGCAGAACAGTTCTATGGTTTTTCCTTTTGGAGTCGCCGTGAATGCGAAGAAAGAAATGTTGCGCTTTCTACCGCCACGTCTCATTTCCTCTTCAATGATATCATTCAGCTTATCCTCCTCATCGTTCTCTTCTTCAATATCCTCGTCAAAGATAGACGCTTCACGGAGAGACAGTGCCCTACGCATCTGACGTGCATTCTCTCCACTCTGGCTTGAGTGTGCCTCGTCTATGATTACAGCATACGTCCTGTCTGGGAATCGCTTTATGGTATCGCTAATCTCCTTAAACTTTTGGATCGTAGTCACGATGACATTCTTTCCTTCCTGAATGACACGCCTCAGCGATTGGCTACTGGTCTCATCGCTTTTCAAACCCTTATCGCCAATATACACAATCTCCTGTGGCTGTCTCTCAAACTGCTTCAGGTTCGACTGCAACTGAACGTTCAATACACGTCGATCAGTTACGACGATGGTACAGTCAAACAGCGATTTCTCATCATCGTAGTTCTGATAGAAGTTGCTCAGCCTGTAAGCAAGCCATGTTATGGTGTTCGACTTTCCCGAGCCAGCAGAATGCTGTATGAGATAGTTGTGTCCTACTCCCTGCTCTCTTACCTTATTGAGCAAAGCCTTAACTGCACGCCTCTGATGGTAGCGAGGGAAGATAAGGGCTTCCTTCGGTTCATCTTCTACGTTTCCTGTCTCCTCGTTATATTTCTTTTCGATAGTCACCTGCACACCAATGAAGCTTTCTATAAGTTCCATCAGCGAGTCTTTCCTAAGCAAGTCTTCCCAGATATAGCCTGTTCTGTAGCCACTATCATGAGGTTTCACACCTTTGTTCTTATACTCTTTGTTGTAAGGGAAGAATCGTGTGTTCTGTCCATCCAACTTTGTTGTCATGTATGCCTCTTCCGTTCCTATGGCGAAATGCACAAGACAACGTTTGAACTCAAGGAACTTCTCACCCTTCACCTGTCTGTCCATCATGTATTGCTTGATAGCTTCATGATGTTTCTGCCCAGTGAGAGTGTTCTTTAGTTCTATCGTTATTATAGGCAGACCGTTGAGGAATATGCAAAGGTCTATCTCGTTGTTGTTTTTACGAGAATACTGCAACTGTCGCACTATAGACAGACGGTTCTTCCTGTACAGTTCTGCGTGTTCCGGAGTCTTGTTGCTTACAGGCTTGAAGTAAGCGAGGTCAAAGTGACAACCAGACAAGTCCAACTGGTTACGAAGCAGATGGAGTGTGCCGGCAGGTGCTATTACGTCGCTGCCAGTCTTCTTCTTTGGAAGTACGCCCAAATGTTGTGTCATCACCTTATCCACTCTGTCGCAGATAGCCTTGCGTGCAACACTCTCGCTGCCCTTGCTGTTCACAAGGCGCGAATACATCTTTGGCTGACTGTCTTTCAGAAAGGCAATCAGTTCGTCGGGTATCAAACACCAGTCTTTGTCGTACTTTGTGTGATCCACCTGTGTGTATTCATAGTCGCTATAGCTGTCTGTGTTTGATACAAGAAAACCCACTATATATTCTTCGAAGTCCGTTTCGTTCAGGAATCCTGGCATAGCGTTACTGTTTTTTATTCGTTAGGAGTCCAGTCTCTTACATCCACCTGACCGGTAACGGCTTCTGTAATAAGGGACTGCTTATATGATTTCAAATCCTCTATCTGAGATTTTAGTTCGGAGATAAGAGAGTCTATCTTTGAAGTTTGTGAGTCAAGGAAAGAGGCAATCTGTTCTTGTTCGTCTATTGGGGGAACTGAAATAGTTGTATTTCCTAATTTATCCTTAGTGAAATGAGGAATTGTAGCTACATTACTTACCATTTCAATATAGCCTTTTTCAACTATAGATCTTACGAAATAACAAATGTATTTATTTTCCATTTTCTTATTTCCTCGTACAATCATAATTGAATTCTGTATCATTGTTTCAGGTGTAGGCTCTTCTATAATAGCACAGCCTCCAGCACCAGCACCACCTTCAACAATTAGCATATCACCAATTTCGACTTGATAAGAGTTTTGCTCCTTCTCCGTAAAATACATTTCTTTAAGGTCACTTGTGTCAATACCAGAGAAATGGACATCTTTTGCACAAATGTATTTCTTAAGATGTATTGCATCAGATGTTTTTGACAAAGAGAGCATTTTCCCTAATATTATTTTTGATATTCGTCTTAAAGGCAAAGTACTCCAATGCTCTGGAATCTCCCCAATCCAATCTACTCCGCTATCTTTCATGGGAGCATCAGGATTAAGACCTTTGGTTACAGTTTCGGATATAAGAGAAAAACGATACTTTTCCATATCACTTATCATCTTCTCCTTTTCTGTAATGACAGCATTTATCTTTGACACCTGTGAGTCAAGATAACTGACTATTTTTGCCGCATTGTCAACAGAAGGAACTAATACAGCGACTTCTTTTAGAATAGTCTGAGTTATACTGAACACCTTTATTCCATAAACATTTGAACGAATCTGACTTCGCCATAATGCAGATTGGAATAAATAAGCCCAGTACTTTGATATAGTATTATCGAACGGCCTTGCAACAAGAGAGTGGTAACCTGCATATATTCCTTCTCTATCTATATAGGCGCAATTACCACATCCGTCCAAATCCTCAGAAGTATCAGCAAATATAAAATCACCAGGATATACTTTGCAGTTGTCGTTATCTTTTGTTATCTTGTCAGGAACAAAACGCAACAAACAATCGTCAGTATGTACACCTGTGTTTTGCTTGCTATGTATCTGCCCATAGCTGATTACAGGATGTCCTACTTCTGTTAGATCGGCTTTTGTAATTGTAAGCCCCTTGCAAAAAGAGAAAAGCCTCTTCATCGGCATAACCTCCCAATGCTCAGGAACACTTCCCAACCACTGTACACCAGAATCCTTATATCGTTCGTATTTCTTCATCTATAGTGTTTGTTATGCAAAAAGAGACTTTAGCAATGATGTCACCTTCTCCTCGCTCACCTTGATTCGCTCAGCAATAGCAGCAGAAGGTTCTGGCTGCTCATACTGATAGAAGTAGCGAGTGAAGTTTATCTCGTAGTTTACGCGAGTCTTTGAGAGTTCTAGCCATGACTCTGGGTCGATGTGTGGCAGTACCTCCGTCTTGAAATACTCATGCACGTTCTGAATGTCGAGAGGTACAGACTCCGTATCGCGCTTTGAAGTGTCTGCCACCTTCTTGCCAGCCTTCATCACTACATTACCACTCTCATCGCGAAGAGGTTGCTCTACGACAAGCTGATAGTTGCCGAAGAACTGATTAGGAAATATCTTGCAATGCTCACCTTCTTCAAACGCAAGATAAATCTTCAGCACCTCTCTTACGTCCTCCTTTGGGCGAATCTTATTGCGCTTGTTGCCAAAGCTCTTTGGCTCAGATTCGCAGAAGGATGTTGCATCAATAAGTTGCACTTTACCTCTACGCTCCGCACTCTTGTTATTGGTGAGGAACCAAATGTATGTATTGATACCTGTGTTATAGAAGAGGTCCTTTGGCAATGCAACAATACACTCCAACAGGTCGCTCTCTATTATCCACTTGCGGATATAGCTTTCACCACTGCCAGCACCACCGCTGAAAAGAGGAGAGCCATTGGTAACTACTGCCATGCGGCTTGTGCCGTCCTTCTTCATCTTGCTTATCATGTGCTGGATGAAGAGTAGCTGTCCATCGCTGGTGCGTGGAGTTCCAGCATAAAAGCGACCTTCAGGATCTTGACATTCCTTGAGAATGGTATCCTGATCCTTCTTCCATGTCACACCGTATGGTGGGTTCGCCATGATATAGTCAAAGTACTTTCCCTTGAACTGGTCATCGGTAAGGGTGTTGCCAAGCCTGATGTTGTCAGCATCGCCATCAGTAACGAGAGCTTCACTCTTTGCTATGGCATACGACATCTCGTTGAGTTCCTGACCGAAGGTGATGATGGTAGGCTTGATACCATCTGCACAAAGTTCCTCAAGGATATACTTACGACCGAGGTTCACCATACCACCTGTTCCGCAGGTAGGGTCGTAGATGGAGCGGATAACATTTCCTCCTGATAGAGTCTCCTTGTCTGGGGTGAAGAGAATAGCGTTTATCAGTCGGATAACATCACGAGGGGTAAAGTGCTCTCCGGCAGTCTCATTGCTGAAGTCGTTGGCTATACGCAGAATCTCCTCAAAGACATAGCCCATGTCGTGGTTGTCCATGGCAGAGAGTGAGAAGTCAAGTCCTTCAAACTCCTGCACCAAGGCGAAGAGGAGTTTGTTGCGATTGAGGCGAGCGATGACCTTGTCAAACTCAAAGTGCGTAAAGATGTCACGCACCTCCTCGTTGAAACCGTTAAGGTAGTTCGTGAAGTTGATGGTGATGTTGGCAGCATCATCCTTCAGAGTCTTGAAAGTATGGCGGGAGGTATTATAGAACTTCAATCCGCCAGCAGCCTTGCGGAGCACAGGTTTCAGTTTGTCCTCCGTTAGCTTCTCGTGGAACTTCTCATACTGCTCACGCACCTTCTTGTTGACTGGTGCCAACATGCAGTCAAGACGTCGCAGAACGACGAAAGGCAATATCACATCACCAATCTCGTTCTTCTTGAATGTATCTCTCAGCACAGTGTCCAGAATGTTCCAGACAAAGCTGAGGTCTGGTTTCTTATTATTGTTGTCCATTTGTTTCGGTTAGAAGTTTAAGAGGTATGACACTTTGTCTCCCTGTACTCCAGGTATTGCTGCACTTTTCTTTTGGTCGACAAGCACTTGCAGATCAGCAAGAATATCAATACTATTCTCCAGATTATCACGATCATAATGACTTACTATTGTAAAGTCTCTTCCTTTTGTAGCATTATTGTTGCCATCAAAATAAGTGAATGAATCGCCACTTTTGAATCTTTTATAGTTTGTTATTATATACCTATCATGCTCTGCTCTTGAGATATCTACAAGCGTAACATTTGATTCTTCATTTGTTACTTCCTTTGTTACTTGTTTTATCTTTCCAATAACAGTTTTGAAAGTGGTTGCAGCCTTCCCAAAATTGTAAATAATTACAACGTTTGGAGCCTTCCCATCTGCATGTTTGCATAGATTGCGTATTATTGAATACACATTATCATCATGCGTAATCTCCGGCTGAGAAAAGATGTAGGGATCTACTATAATAATGTCCGTACATGGTGAAGCGTGTGTCTCAACCAATTGCCAATTCGTCATCTTTCTTGCATTGAATTCTTTTGTGGCCACATTCTCAACAAATAGACTCATTATAGCAGGTATTTCTTTCTTCTCTTCTGCAATCAAAAGGCAACCATGTTTTGATAACGTACTTACATTTTCATCTGTTAAGAAGAACAAAGCATGATAATCTTCTGCATCGATTTCATCATAAAAAGAATCTGACAGAGGTCTCTTGCCAATACTTTTGTTCCAAACAGGTTCGTTCTTGACTCCAGAGTTCATTTGTGTAGTCCATTGCTTAATCGCCTGTAGAACTTGCTTACCTTCTTTGTTTAGAGAATCTTTATCAAATGCCAGGAAGATGTCACCATGCGTCTTCAACATATTGTTGCAAGTCTTGAAGTTCTCGTTCGAAGCTGATTTTATGTAGCTACGAAAGTTTGGTAAATCAAAATAGACTCTCATAGTTAGAATATTTCAAATGCAAGATTAGAAGCTTCATCATAAAATCCTTCACCAAAATCATTGGAGAACTTTCCATCTGTGCGGAACTCCATCTCGTATGGATCGCCATTCTGCTGGAAATACATGATACAGAAAGGATTGTTTTTGTTCAAAATCTCCTCATTCTCATACTTTTCCTGTGCAACAAGAACCTGTATCTTGCGAACAAGATACTCGGAATGAGTCTCAACAATAAAGCGACAATGATATTTCTCACTTACTTCCTTCAGGAGGTCAGCCAACTTTGTCTGAAGATTCGGATGCAGGTTCTGCTCTGGCTCTTCAATCACAATGATTGGCTTGTAAGCCAATTCTTTTGATGTCTTATTTGTAAGGTTGAAGCGACTAAGAGTAGCTGCTATGCGGAAAAGCATGACCATAATCTGGATTGAGCCCATACCCTTATCTGCAAGATTCACATGGTCTTCATGCTCCTCTTCTTCACTGAGATACTTCTCCTTGATATCCATAGTATATGCTTCACCTTGTATAGGAGTTATCTCGTAATCAACACCAACGCCAAGTTTCTTCATCCACTCTTGAACGAACATTGCCTCAAGGGAACCTTTCTTGATGTTCTCGCTATAGAAGTCATGGATAGCCTTTGCGATGTGGTCGTTCTTGTCTGTTGTAGAGTATATAACGTTCTGATTTGCAGAATGAGCAGATATATACTCTATGTTGATGCTGTTGAGCAGAGAACGAAGTTCGTCACGGAATGTCTCCAGCTGTGGAAGCTCCTGTTGCATCATTTGGTGAGACTCAACATCAATGTACTCTTCATCGCCAGCATTGAACTTCATTGGTCTCAAAGTGTCAATAAACTGATTGATCATCTCGCAAATCAGATAGTCGGAATTAGCGAGGGTATCATTGTCCAATACGAAACCAACTGTTGACTTTGCATATTTATGCTCATTAAGGTTCTCTGAAACAAGATTTGAAACACTATCAACCATCAGATGACGCATGAATGCAGTTTCTTTTTTGGTAGAAGTAGATTCTGACATGTCAAATAATTCGGTATTATCCAAATCATAATAACTCAGCCAACTATCATCCTCTTCATCTTCGTCTTCTTCCGGTATATGAAGTTCTTGGAGAACAGGAATAATCTGTGCGATAATCTTGTCCAACTCCGCATAGAGGGTAGTTATTGTTGACAGATTGCCATCTTCCGAAGCTTTGTTGATTTTCTCAACAATCTCAAGGTGCTGGTAGGCTAATTCCCAAATCTTATCTTGCTTTTCCTTTGGGTCAAGCAATATTTGCGCAAGGATACTATTTTCATCTCCCCAATAAGCAAAACGAAGACCATACTTCATGTTAACAACATCAATCTTAGTGATCGTTGCTGTAGGTTCGTTACCTTTTTCATCTCCTGTCATTGCAATCGTAAACTCATAATCGCCAATGACAAAAGCAAACTCAATTTTATTGCCTAAACTATCAGGTTTTCCAAAAGCATACTCTGGCTTATGACAAAGAGCACGGGTGTATGTACCGATCTTCACGTCGTGATATTGGTTGGCATCAAAACGGAACTGTGGTCTCTTGATTGTGTCACCACCTCCCATTCGCATTGTGCGGATGTTGTCCACTGCGAGCAGGATTGCCTTCACGAGTGTTGATTTGCCGGAGTTGTTGCCTCCAACAAATATGTTTATGTCACCAAGACTGCGAGGTGTAACGTAATAGAAACGACGAAAATTGGTTACTGATATCTGATCCATAATGGGAGTGTTTTCTTGTTTTCGGCTGCAAAATTAGGGACTTACTATGCAGGTTTGCTTCATTATTTGTAGATTTCTGACATTTTCTTTACTCTGTCGGCTATTTTGCTCCTTAATTCCATAGGCTTAAGTACCTCTATGTCATTGCTGTATGAGAGAAGCGTAGCGTCAAGTTCGTTGTTCAAACATACTTTGAGACGAATGACAACATGCGTGGAAGTTTCCATTTCCTTTATCTCCGTCTGCGTCCAGTGCAAAGGTTTTGACTTGATGTATGGATAACGCAACTTGTCAACCTTCAACAAAACGGACTCTATAGTATCATTTATGGATACTCCTATGCCATTGTCGAAATATTCATCAAAGTCAATATCCGTCTCAATGAACTTTTTATGTAACGGAGCGACGGTCTCTATTCTGTCCAATGGGTAGTTGCCAATGTAAGGCTTTCCCTCTACCTGAGCAATGAGAAACCATCGGTTGTTGTACTGCTTCAGATGGTATGGATGGAGGTTGTATGTCTCTGTTTCACGAACTACGACCTCGCCGTCCTTCATATAAGGGAAGGGGGTATATGAAACTTTCAGCGGCTGCTTATTGGCTATGGCTTTCAGTAAGGTCTCAAAGTGCTCAATGCCGTACAAGTCGGGATTGTTTTGAAAGGATATGAGCAAACGATTGTCACCCATAAACTCATTGCTTACAATCTGCTGCAAACAGAATCTTACCCAATCATACTGCGGTGTCCCGTCAAAACGCTCCAGAACCTTTATGGCACTATCTATCCTTAGTTTCTCATCATCAGAAAACTCAAAAAGATTAATGCCTGGGTATGTTTCCGAATACCTATAAACGGTTTTATGCCCATCCTTAATCTTATCAAATCGTGCACAATATGGCGACAGTTCCATCTCATTCAAGTCGTTCTGCAGAGTGCGCTTTGAGATAGTCTTATAGCCTTTTTTCTCCAATCCCCTATTGCACACGTCAACCAGATCATCAATAGTATAATTACGATGACGGTTCCTCATACATTGATCTAGGAGCATGAATCGGTATGTTTTATGATTATCTACAGGCATCGATTGACGGTTAGACTATTGGACATTCTTGGAAAGAATTCACGTATTTCGTTTGCAAAGTTAGTAATATATTTTCAAAAAACACCTACTTATTCGATAATAATAAAAAAACAAGAAAAAAGAGCATTAAAAATAAGATTGTGTCATCAATTTTCATGCAGATTATGAATTCTAATGATCCCCACATCTCATCACATCTTTTGGCTTATGTGATGATACTCATCATTTGCAAGGCATGTCTATCCTTTGACTCCGCAATTTGTTAAAATGCTCCGTTGTGATAAGCTCGTGTCTGCACGTAACTTGGTTCGTAGTAGGCGCTGGAGTTGTAATTGTCAATCGTATCACAGATAGGAGAGGCATAGACGTTTTGTATTGTGCGGACGAGGTCCTGCCCTTGCTTTGACACGGAGTCAATCAGTCGCGCATACACTTTGCCCATCTGCAGATCCGTAGGAACTTTGTCTGTGAATTCTGAGTCAATGGCAGTTACATCCGTATTTCCCTCTGCAAGGTGGTATTCCTCTTTCCAGTTGCTCACCACCTGTTCTGGGTTAAGACAATGGTTGGTCTCTGCGATGGAAAGCTGTCGGGCAAGTCCATCGCTGCCTATCTGCTTAACCACATAACGGTTACGCTGCTTGATGCTACGTGCTACACGCTCTATCATGTAGCAAACGAAATAGAGGTCGTTGAAGGTTATCTCTTCATCTGGGAAATAGATGTTTCTCATTGCTCGTTTTTTCTTAAGGGAAAATATGTTGTGACAGGTGACAGATTTTCTGCAAAATTCAGATTCTTTAGCAATCCTTGTTGGTCATCGCGCAGACGCAAGAGTCGGACCAGACGTTTTCGGCGGTTTCTATCATGTCGATGATAGTGTAGATAGGAAGGATGATGCCCATGATGCCGATTGGGGCGCCAGTGCCAGCTGCAAGGGAGAGGGTAAGGAAATAGCAGCCCATTGGTACTCCGGCGTTGCCTACAGCGGAGAATACGGAGAGGAATACCCAAAGAAGAATGGTCTGCCAGGTCAGTTCGATGCCGCCGTTCTGCATCAGCCACAAGGATGTTACGAGGATGAAGGCGGCGCAACCGTTCATGTTTATTGTTGTGCAGATAGGTAATACGAAGCGGGAGACGCGAGGCGAAACGCCCATGCGCTGCTCTGCCGACTGCATGGTGACTGGCAATGTTGCCGCAGACGACTTTGTGAAAAGTGCCATAAGCACGGCTGGCATCATCTGCGAGAGCGTCTTCAGCGGATTGATGCCACGAGAAAGGAGGAAGAGTGGCAGGACAATGAAGAACTGCACTACATTACCGCCAATGATTACCGCCACATATCTGCCAATGGAATCCAACGCCATGCCGCCGCTGACCTGCGCCGTGAGTTGTGCGGAGAAGGCAACGATGCCGAGAGGGAGTGTCCAGATAAGTCCGCGAATGAGCGTGAACAGCAACTCTTGCAAGCCCTGAATGCCCTTTACGACAATAGCCTTCGGCTCCGAGTCGGGCATCTTCGTCAGCGCGAAACCAATGGCGAAGGCGAGAAGCAAGATGCTCAGAACATTGCCTTCAAGGAAAGGACGGACGATGTTGTCCGGCACAACACTGAGGAAATGCTCGCTATAAGACAGCGTACCGAGATTCTCCGGCACATCCGTAGCCCCTTTGCTGATAAGTTCCTCCGGCAGATTGCCCGGAGCTATCAAGAGATAGAGCACAACGCCAACGATGGCTGCCGCGAATGTTGTGGAGAGAGTATAGAAGAGAGTTCTGCGAAATATCTTTCCCGTTTCCTTCTGCGCACCGAAAGAAGCCAGCGTCGTTATCACGGCAAGTGCTATCGTAGGCACGGCAAGCAGACGGAAAAGTCGGGTATAGATGGCAGCAACGAAGTCGGCAGTAGCGTTTATCCATTGCAATCCAAGCATACCAAGGGCAGCACCAACAATGAGTGCGCCGATCCAAAGAAAGAGTTGACGTTTATTGTTCATGCTGCAAAATTACGAATAAGCGAGTGAAATACAAAAGGAAAGTCCGAAAACTTTCATTTTTATTTCCGAGCGAAAGTAATTTAGAACGCAGTTCAAAATTACGAATAAGCGAGCGAAATACAAAAGGAAAGTCCGAAAACTTTTATTTTTATTTCCGAGCGAAAGTAATTTAGAACGCAGTTCAAAATTACGAATAAGCGAAATATTACCAATATTTGCACAGGAAAGTAAGTTTTTCTTCTTTTTTAATGCAGAAATCGTTAACTTTGCAGCCAAAATAATTATTGCATGCAGTGGTATTAACACCCTCTAATATGAAAAGAATACTTGCCTTATCCTTTTCCATACTTTTATCAATAGCTGCTTTTTGCCAAAACAGCGCTGCCAATGGCAATGTCGCTGACGAGGTGGCAGTGGAAAACACCGACATGGCTCGACTGCCTTACGCCATTGATATCCTGAAACAGATACCAAGACTTCGAGTTTCAGCAAACGGCGTGGTGGTCATCGGACGCGGCACGCCTGCCATTTTCATCGGCAACAGAAAGGTCACTGACCTTACGGAACTCTACAACATTGCTGCCAACAAGGTGAAGAGCGTGAAGGTGCTCATAAACCCGGGTGCTGAATATGGCAAGGAAGTGAATGCCGTTGTGGTAATTTACCTGAAGGAAGACGATGAATACGAAGGACTGCGCATCAACGAAATGCTACGCATAGACATGACGCACAAGGCTGCCACAAACAATGAGGTGAGCATCGGTTGGAAGAAGAAGGACTTCTTCGCTGCTGCTTTCCTTGGCTACAACGAAGAGCGACGCTCGTTCGAGAAGCAGACTTTCAAGAACTACTACATCAACCAGTTGCCAGACCATCTCGACAAGGTCACGGAGCATCCTGACATAATGAAGCAGCGATGGACAGGACGCTTGAAGACTTCATACGCCTTCAACAGCAACCACAACATATCGCTCAGCTACTCCCTCCTTGACAACCGTACAAACAGGACATTCATCCCGGAGAACGGAAAGACAACCAGAGTTCCCGAGACTCGCCACGACATCGACTTCAACTACGAGGGAAAGTTTGGCAAGTGGAATCTCTTTGTTGGCAACGACACCTATTTCGACAACATCAACCAGCGTGCGCATTCCGAAACGTTAGACGGCCATTACCTTCGCAAGGAATACGACATTCGTACCTACGCAAAGGCAAGCAGGGCGCTATGGAGGGGACAAATCCTGGCAGGTGCGGAGTTCGACTACAGTCACATGGATGTCGATAAATATGACGAGGACCAAATGACGAAGGAATTCATGAAGGAGTATGGCGGCATCCATGCCTTGCATCCGGAAGAGACATACGCAACCTTTCTCTCTACCACGCAGAAGTTCGGAAAGTGGAACATTGAGGCTGGTTTCCGTTACGAGCACAGATACTCTTCATACAAGCCTTGCGCTGACGACGGTCTGATGAGGTACATAGAGACAGGAGACGTGAGCGTTAATCCAGAAGATATGGGAAACCCTATCGTACAACTGGCGCAGAACGGCAAGATAACGTACCACCGCGACCACCTCTACCCTACCCTGAAGGTATCGACTTCCGTCGGCAAGTCGCAGTTTGCCCTTTCATATACCCAGAGCAGCGTGCGCCCATATCTTGGACTTACACGCATCACGGTGAAGGATATTACGAACAAGCATGTGGACGACAAGATGCTTACCACGGAAAGAGTGACAACAACCTCGCTGAACTGGAAACACAGTTGGACAAGTGTCACCGCTTCTTACCTCAAGTACGCCGACCCTATATGCCAAACATTGGACGGCTCCGTAAGCTACAACGCTCCTGACTACAGGGCGATGAACATCAACGCCACACTATCGCCAAAGTTCGGCGTCTGGAGTCCGGCACTCAACGTCAACGCCTTGAAGCAATGGTTCTACATGCCTTTGGCAAACGGAAAGAACAAGCTCCGCGACATGCTTTTCAACGCCAGCTTCAACAATACGCTCGACCTCCCAAACAACTGGCTCGTCCTCATCGGCGCACAGTGGCATAGCAAGGGTGCCGAGCGCAACTGGCATTACTACTCGCCGAACCTTTGCCTCAACGCATCCGTACAGAAGGAGTTCCCACGCCAGGGACTTACCCTGACACTCAGCGGCACAAACCTTCTCAGAGGTTCTTTCACCGACATCACTCGCTACACCCAGGCTTACAACAACATCTCCGAAGGCTTCCGCGAGCAGGAGGTCCGAATGGTGTCCATGGCAGTGAAATGGAGGTTGTAAAAATCATTCAAGTGGAAGTTCGGGAAACGTTCCATCATTAAGTTTGTCAAAGTCAGAGGAGAACAGGCGGTCTTGAATCACACGGTATTTCTCAAACTCCGACTCTGCATATTCCTTGGCGTATTCTGCTGTTATGCGACCAGCATCTTGTAGAATTTCCCTGTCCGTAGCATCAAGGAACTTGTCTATTCGCTTAGCCCAATCCT
>JAKSLI010000038.1 GCA_024401305.1 Bacteroidaceae bacterium
CACCTTTCGACGGCCGAGCTTCCATCGACAACGCTTGCGTCTGCTACGCTGCGCTGCAACAACTGACGGCCTCCCCCAACCCCTCCACAGGGAGGGGGGATACCATCCGGACGGCTACACTCCCCCTTGTGGGGGAGTCGGAGGGGGTCAGTGCTTTTGCGCAGCTCGAACCCGTTGCCATGCGTATGGAGGTCAAGGAAGGCAAGCGCGGACTCACCCTCATCAACGACACCTACAATTCCGACATTGTCTCTCTTGACATCGCCCTCGCCTTCATGTCTCGCCGCAAGGACGCGGAAGAGCGCAAGAAGGTGCTCATTCTCAGCGACATACTCCAGACAGGCATTGAACCGGAAGAACTTTACACAGAAGTTTCCCGACTCGCAAAGATTCGCGGCATAGACTATTTCATCGGCGTTGGCGAACAGATTTCCGAGCATCAGGACCTCATCGACATTCCGGAGAAGCACTTCTTCCTGACCACAGACGAACTCCTCAAGGACCCTCTCCAACTCCACTCCGACTCCATCGTCCTCATCAAGGGTGCTCGCAGCTACCATTTCGACCGCATAACGGATGCTCTTGAGCTGAAAGTCCACGAGACAATCCTCGAAGTCAACCTCAACGCACTCGTTGACAACCTCAACTTCTACCGCTCCCACATGTCCGAGCAGACGAAGCTCGTTGCCATGGTCAAGGCTGACGCTTACGGTGCCGGTGCTGTCGAGGTGGCAAAGGTTCTGCAGGACCATCAGATAGACTATCTCGCCGTTGCCGTTGCCGACGAAGGCGTGGAACTTCGCAAGGCTGGCATCAAGGCTCCTATCATGATAATGAACCCAGAGATGACGGCTTTCAAGACCATGTTCGACTACAAGCTCGAGCCAGAGGTCTATAACTTCCGTCTTCTGGGCGCACTCATCAAAGCAGCTCAGCAGCAGGGAGTTACCGATTATCCAGTACACATCAAGCTCGACACCGGCATGCATCGTCTCGGTTTCAATCCAATGACCGAAATCGAACAGCTCGTGGAGATATTGAAATCGCAGAAAGCTATCACACCTCGCTCCGTATTCTCTCATTTCGTAGGTGCTGACGAAGACCGCTTCGACGATTTCTCAGCCTCTCAGTTCAGCAAGTTCGAGCACGGCAGCAACATTCTCCAGAGTGCCTTCTCGCATAAGATCCTTCGCCACATCGACAACTCCGCAGGCATCCTCCATTTCCATGACCGCCAGATGGACATGTGCCGACTTGGCATCGGACTCTACGGCGTGAACAATCGCGACAATTCCATCATAAACAATGTCTCTACGCTCAAGACCACAATCCTCCAGATTCGTGATGTCTGCAAGGAAGACACCGTAGGCTACAGCAAGCGCGGCGTTCTGGAAAGAGATTCCCGCATAGCAGCCATCCCTATCGGTTATGCCGACGGACTCAACCGTCACCTCGGTCGCGGCAACTGCTACTGCCTCGTCAACGGCAAGAAAGCACCATACGTAGGCAACATCTGCATGGACGTAGCGATGATTGATGTCACCGACATCGACTGTCAGGAAGGCGACAGCGTGGAAATCTTCGGAGCAAACCTCCCTGTCACAGTCCTCTCCGACGCCCTCGACACCATTCCTTACGAGGTGCTCACATCCATCTCCAGCCGCGTAAAGAAGGTTTACGTGCAGGAGTAAAATCCACTGATACTATTTTGTCATCACTGGCACTCGTTTTCGCAACTCTATGAGTTATGCATAAAAACCGTGGCAGTTACGAACAAAAACTCATACAGTTTTTACCCAAAACTCACTGCTTTTTACCCCAAAAAGCAGTGAGTTTTTTTGCTATCTGTAACTCCCATGCTATCAACCAGTTACAAAAACGGACATAAGCCATAGAAATACCCCAAAAGCACTGATACTATTTTGTCATTTTCCGCCTATCTCCACACATATTTTACGCGTATCAAGAAGGCAATCTACGTTAGGCACAAAAGGTTCGTTACCATTTATATTCGTTCTATTCGCGAGATTCGTGCTCTAAAATTACTGCCGACCTAAACCTGATTGCTTCCCTGCTTCTGGATGAACTCGTTCAGCTTGACCTCCGCCGGGAGATTGAACTTTTTCCTCAACCTGCTGCGCCCCATCTCAACACTCTTCACGTTTACGCCAGTCATCTTTGCTATATACGAAACTTTGCGACCTTCTAGGATAAGCATACATAGAAGGAGATCATGATTCGTCAGACGTCCTTCCACAAGGCTGTTCATATTGCGCTCAAACATAGGATATTGCAGCCTCATCGTATCCATATACTCCTTGATGCTCGCCTTTCTTTTCAGCTTCTCTGCATTCTGCTCCATCTCTGAAGATAGAGCTTCCATCTTGCTCTCTTTCTCGGTAAGAACCTCCATCTGCTTCTCCATCTCTTCGATCTTACCCTTGATCAAATCCCGTTCTTCCTGAAGAATCGTCTTGATATTTGCCAACTCATTGGCATTCTCCGGGCGTTGCTTCCAAACAAAATAGGCGTTGACACTATTGAGAAGCATATTACACACCAAATAAACGTTCTCTACGATAAGATCGCTGAAATAAGGACATAAAACCGAATATAGCACTATCACCGTGATGCCAATTCCAAGAACCCACATCGTCCAGTTTTTGGATGGGTAATTGCCATCTGTGGCATACGACAGCAAGTAGTTGTATTCCCTCAGGCTCTTGACCATTCGCACCGTGAACACCAACAGGTAAACGGTGAGCCATACACTAAGTATTATCACATAGGAGAACCCATCTGTCAATAAAGCGATGGCGAAGATAACAAACAAAGGGACTTCACTCAGCAACAAATGAAGCCATCGCGTTCTCCATGGAAGCACTTCCAGATCCTGCTTGCATATACATTCTATCACCAAAAAGAAGAATGGCAGACCTAACGCATCCACAAAGAAGCTAATTTGCATCTGATTGTGGACAATCAACTCAGGAAAGAGATGCG
The DNA here is from genome assembly GCA_024401305.1 of Bacteroidaceae bacterium. GTDB lineage: Bacteria > Bacteroidota > Bacteroidia > Bacteroidales > Bacteroidaceae > Prevotella. Next base: position 3,004 of record JAKSLI010000038.1, read on the forward strand.
CCACCAATTCAAACAGGCACTGTAACGCTGACACGAGTCCGAACCACGCAAACGCCTCACGAAACGGAGCTTTTTCGCTGCGATTCACATAAGCGACAACGAAGAAGCATAGATAGAGGCTGAAGCATGCGCCAACAAGGAAATTATTGATAATCATGCTGCAAAGATAATAATATAATTCAGAAAATAGGGGTGTTATTGCCAAAAACCTATACTTTTTCTCTTAAAAATAGGGGTATAAAGGTATTCCCCCCCATAAAACATCCCTATTTCACGCCCCAAACACTCATTTTTCACATCTCCAAACAAATCAATTACATAGTAATACAACTATATTTTTCCGCGATTTTGTAGGGGTATCAGCCTTTTACCTATTGTCTATCCCATATAATTAATGTAACTTTGCACGGTTTTGGAATGTGTTCTGCCAAAATGATCCAATAAGCATTTACACTACATCATTTCAAAAATATTAACAAATAAAAAAATAAACAAAACATAATATGACAAGAAAACTTTTATTTTTATGGGCAATGCTCCTCAGCCTCTTCACTTCTGTCAATGCGCAGAACTGGACGTGGACGGGAGAGACGGCTGCAGCTGGAGATTTTTATCTCTATAATGTAGGTTTCAAAGGCTTCTTGAATTATGCGGGATCAGTTTCTGTCTCGGCGAACAACACGCCTACGTCTATGTGGAAATTCTCTAATGCAAGCAGTGGTAACATCTCAACTTCGTACAATAACAAAACTTATTACATTTATGTTGAAAAAACGGGAACAGGAGGAAGCGCAAGCATTAGGACAAATACCGCAACTGTAACCATCGCGCCAAGTTCTATTACGAGTGGAGCATATAAGATTCAACACACAAAAACCGGCATAGGATCAGGCACTCGATATTTTAATGTTGAAAATGCAACTAAGGTATCTGCTGCATCTACTAATGGTGTAAATAACGACTGGTATTTAATTTCCGAAGCACAAAAAACTGCGCATGACAATTACATCGTTGCTTGGACGAAGTTGAACGCACTTAGTTCAATAAACCCTTCTATGCCGAAGGCTGCAGAGGTTTCTAATGCTTTGGCCGCTGCCACAAATTATGACAATGCTGCTGAGAACACAAAGACTTTGAACGATTTGCTCACAGCATGCTTTAAAGCTGCCACAAAAGAGAATCCGTTGAATGTAACAATGTTCATCACAAACCCTGGCTACGAAGCTTCTACATGGAATGACGGTTGGACTGCAGACAATTTCGGTCATCAGAACAACGGAAAAATGAATGTGAATTATGCAGAAATGTGGTCTGCTGAAGGAACACTTACTTCTGGCAAGATCTCGCAGACCCTTCACAATCTCCCTGTAGGAACATACAACCTTTCTGCCACTGTAACTGGCGGTTTTGTAGGCGAAACATCAATGTACGCAATGGAAGAAGCTCGCAAGGTTGTGGTCCCAGGTATTGAAGACGACCCTGTGCAGCATCCGGTTGTACCTTTCGTAATACACAATGATACAGAAGGACAGAATGTAGAGATAGGTTTCAAGCGTGATGATTGTCAGTATTGGACAGCTGTTGACGATTGGACTCTCTCGTATTATCCTGTTGACGAATACGAATACAACAACGGTATTCGTCTTGACGGTTCTTACCTCAGCAAGCCTGCTTACACAGGAACTCCTATGGAAGGCGTTGATCCTCAGCATGACAACGACGCGCTCCTCGTAGTAACTTGGCGTGACAACAGCACCAACGACCTAGAGGCTTCTTGGGCACTTGCTGCTAACTCAAAAGCTGAAGTATGGGTGGATGGAGCAAAGACTGCAGATGCAGATCTCCTTACAGACTTCCGCTCTTCACACTACGACAACGGTTTCGGTCTTTACATTCCTAACTTCGACGAAACAAAGACTTATACGGTCAAGGTTCCTGAAAACGTATTCGGATACACCGCTGTTGGTCATGGTAACGAAGCGTTTGAGATTAACGCAGTTCAGTCTCCATTGAAGGACGGCAAGTACTTCGTCGTTGTAAAGGGAACTGGCAAGCACGTCAGCCGTGGTAAGGGTTTTGGTACTCAAGCAATCCTTGACTACTACGGTGTACCAATGCTCGTGCAAACAGCAGGTCTTACAACATTCAAGTTCCTCGACAATAATGCATTCCTTGGTTCTGAACCATCTGACGACTGGCTCTTTACCGACATACAAGGTTCTGAAGGCAATAAAGTTCGCCGCTATGTTTTGATAGCAGGCGAAGGTGCTCACGAAGGCGAATTCCAGTTCTATGCTCCAGCTCGCGACAAGTACCTTAGTCACGTACAGAACTCTATTGAAGGTGAATCTTACGATGCCGTAAACGAGGGTGGCAATGCCGACTACTTCCAGTTCGAGGTTCTTGACGCAGAAGGCTACGCTACTCACCTCGCAAAGATAGAGGAAGACGAGGCAATCCGTGTTGCTGCTCATGCTGGTTTTGTGGTTAAGAACAAAGCTGAATATGACGAACTGATTTCAAAATGGGAGACTCAAGATTTAACAACCATCTTCCCAAGCAATGATACAGAAGCAACTAAGGCCGCTGAGTATCATGAGAAGAAGAATGCAGAGCTTGCATGCGATGCCATATGGAAATGTACTCCTCGTGACCTCGTAGGTGGTGAGAAGGTTAAGCTCACACTTGACAAAGGTCTCTACGTGATGGATTGCGATGCATTCCAGCAGGCAATGGACCTTGCTACGCTTCAAGCAAACCAAGGTTTCCGCGGTCTTACTTATATGTATGTAAAGGTAGGCAGCGAGATGTACAAGTCGCAGCTCAAGTCTATTACTGAGACAACAGGCACAATCCCAACTGACGAAGCTTCTGCCACTACAGCTCTTGATGCCGGCACATACCGCAACCAGGTGATCTTCTACGTACCTGAAAAGGGCACAACAGTAGAATTCGGTGTAGAAAACCCTCAGCGTCTTGGTAACGGCGTTGATGAGACTGCCGGTTCATGGGTAGCCTTCAAGAACATCAAGGTTGAGAAGTTCAATGCAGAACTTGACGAAGCAAATCTCACATGCAAGGCAGGAATGTACGGCACTTTCGTAGCTCCTTTCGATGTCATCATCCCAGACGACATCATGGTAATGGATGTTCAGTTAGAATATGACAACAGAATTGTTGTGATAGAAAGAGCACTCACTGCGGGCGACAACAGCAAAAAAATCCTCCCTGCCGGAATTCCTGTAATTGTAAAGAACACTTCAGACCAAGACATCATTGACAAGATTTACCGTGATGTAAAGACCGTTGAGGATGAAACTGTCACAGACAACAATAGCGTTCTCACAGGCTCGCTCGTAACTAACCATCAAATCCGTACAGGATCATTCGTATTGCAGACTCAGGAAGGTTTGCAGGCGTTCTACATCGTAGTAGACGAGAAGCCTTTCATATGCCAAAAGAACCGTTGCTATGTAAAGACATCAGGCAGCCAGGGCGGTGGTCAAGCAAAGGTGCTCAACATCATTGAAAGCGATGAAGCTAACGGCATCCACGAGGTGGAATCAGCAAACAGCAACAAGCCTGAGACAACAGCAATCTACGATCTCAGCGGTCGCCGCGTAACAACAACCCAGAAGGGTATCTATATCATTAACGGAAAGAAAGTTGTAAAGTACTAAAAAAGCACAAAGTAGAAATATGAAAAAGAAATATATTGCCCCAAAATCAAGATCAATAAAACTTGATTCCGAAGACCTGATGCTGACTACTCAAAGCATCCCCAAAGGCGCAGTTAATCCCTATCAAGCAGACCCTAGCACGAAAGTTCCAATGGACGCACGCGAAGTAGAATCAGGAGTTTCTTTCGAATATTATCCTGCAGATCCTACTTATGGACAAGATTAAGGTATCCATGCAAACGACATGACGAGACTAGCGGTTTGCATATATTCATAACAATATCATTAGGCGAGAACTCCCCGGAAAAGGGAGTTCCCGTCTGTTGCATTTTAATGATATCTGAAAAACAAATGAAACTATCAAAGGTATTATTGCTCAGTTTTCTTGCGCTGTTTACTGCTTCCCTATCGGCTCAAACAGTAAACGTACCGTTCTCCACAAATGCAGCGGGAAAGAAACTCCCTATAAACTGGGGTATGGACACGGCGTGGGACGACCTCTACAACGTGAGTTGGGGTGTGGAGCACTACGGAACAAACTTCACCACAGGACGTATATCTTTCCAACCATACGAGCTTGTTGATGCGTCAAAGATAGACAGCAAGGCAGACAACTTCGGTCTCCCACAGAAGATGGCTCGCAAGCTCCAACAGCGCATTAACCGCATAAAGCTTACTGGAACTACAAAGGTTGCAATAAACTGCGACCATGAAGCGTTGGTTAAGGGGATGGACGATAATGGTAACCTTATTGGAGAATTTGATTCAGACAAAACAGGCTACAACAATTATGTCACTACCAATAATTCAACAAACACTTCTCGCTGGCTTGCACTTATAAAAGCAACCGTAAAATACACTCAGGCACAAGGGCTGGAAGTGGTGAGTGTTGCACCGTTCAATGAGTCTGACTATGGATGGAATCAGTACCGTGGCAATGAGAATAACGGTATGGCACGATTCAATGAGATTGCCCAAGCGATAAAGAATGACGCATTCTTCAAAACTGGTGAAGGTAAGAACATTCGTGTTTGTGGTGGTAATACCCTAAATTGCGACAGAGCATTGCCTTGGTATAACTCTCTAAGAAATAATATCGACGAAGGTAATACTCACCAACTTGCAGGTTCTTTCGAAAATTATGCAGATTTCTTCACGCAGGTCCGTCAAGATGGCAAAGTTGCAACAGGAGATGAGTTACACAATGTAGGCGAGGCTATAGTTGGCGCAGAATATGGCATGCAGAACGGTATTTGGTGGGGTGTAGATGCCAAGGCTCGTGGTGAGTTTATGCACGACTCTAATGAAGGCGTTCGCATCGGTTATGCAGAAGACCGCAGTCATTGGACATCAGCTGCCGTTTATCGCAATGACAAGAGCAACCAAATTCATGGTTTCATCGGTTCAAGCGAACGTCAGGCAAACGCTTCTACATACAATTTCCAATGCACAGATCGTGAGGTATATTTCAATGGCTACGGTCCTCAGAAGGAATGGAGCGTAACGACTGTTGGTGGTGCTGCCGGAAGTTACCAAAATGGACAGATAAACTACGAACGTTTCTTTGACATCACCTATGGCGAGGACGTTCAGTCGTCTCCTATTGACGGCAACTACCAGATTATGAGTGCTGCCGACATGAAGCTTATCACAAGCAATGCTTACGGCAACGATGTTACTGCAAATGCTCAGGCTAACAACACCTCTCAGCGTTGGCATATCTATCCTGACAATGTAAAGAATATCAGCGACTGCTCATATTGGTTCATTGACTTGCAAAGTGATGGCAATCAGCATCTTAACCTACGTAACGGAAACATGAATGCAGGCTCAAAGGTACTGACATACAATGCTAACCATGATGCCCTTGAGCAGTGGTATTTCCGTTATGCAAAAGACGGATATTTCTATATCATCACTCGCAGAACAAATAAGTATCTCTATAATAACAACGGCGTTATCAGTGTAGAGAATGCACCTAATGCATCTTTATCCGACACTCAGCTTAAGCACTATCTCTGGCGCTTGATGCCTACAAACGCTACAGCAGAGCAAACTGCACCTGCTGCGCCTACTGGTCTTGAAGCTAGTGATGTAAAGACTAACTCCGTTCAGATTAATTGGTCAGCTGTTTCGGAAGGCAATGTAACATACAACATCCTTCGCCAGGATGCTAACGGTTGGAACACTATCGTTCGCTGTCAGTCTGGCACATCATTCACTGACACTAAAGTAGAATCAGGCAGAGCCTACAACTACAAGGTGCAGACTGTTGACTATAGTGGCAACCGTTCCGAGGCTTCAGAGGCAATAAGTGTTGTTATACCAGGCGGTCAGAACACATCTGACTATACCGCAGGACAATGGGAATGGACAGGAGAGACTGCTGCGGCAGGTAGTTGGTATATCTATAATAAAGCCAATAATGTATTCTTAAAGAAGACTAGTGCCGTTGACAGCAACCCTTCAAATGCTACACTATTCACATTGTCCGGAACTTCCAATGCAACTATTTCATATTCCGACAATGGAACGAAGTATGTTTATGAAAGCGCGGGTACCCAAAGTTGGGGTACAACGAACACTAATAAGTGGACAATTCTAAACCAAACAGGTGGATATTATATTTATCATAGAGATCCAGGGTATGGTTGGGGTACACGAAATCGTTATATATCATTAAGCAATACTGCCGTTAGCTATGCATATCAGAACTTCACAAATGCGAACCGTTTGCTTCAGTTCATTTCTGAAAACCAAATAACCAAGTACGCCTTGATGTCAGACTACACCTCTGCCTTCAATGGTGCAGCAGGTTATCTGTCCAAGGATATCTCGTCAGAGTTGAAGACAGAGCTGGAAGAAGTGCTTGATGATTGCGATGGCACAATCAATTATCAGAATATTGAGGGTTATATCAAAAGGCTCAATACCATTTCAGAAGAATGCCAGAACTATCTTGACCAACATCCGACAAGCAATGACGACTTCACAGGACTTATCATCAACCCAACAATCATTCAGAATGGTACTGTAACAGACCTTCCTACAGGTTGGAATGCCTCTAAGCATCAAACCGACAATGACCACTACACCCAAGATACAGGCAACACTCGCCTTGAGGCTTGGTCATATCCTAATGACTTGGATGTAGATTACTATCAAACAATACTCTTGCCAAACGGCCTTTATACTTTGGCTGCCGACACTCATCAGGATGGTGACGGTAATGCTTGCCTTTATGGCGAGACTTACGATTTGAGACCGTTCGAAACCAAGATGCCAGTAGGATTAGGTATTGAGCATGAAGCTAACACAGAGGTGCAGAATATCCTCGTTACCGACGGTACGTTGAGAATAGGCATTAAGATTAACGATACTTACAACTGGATAACTGCCGACAACTTCACTCTCACTCGCGTTAGCACTCCAGAAGAGACTTCTCTCAGTTATTACACAGATGCAGTAGCTTACCTCAACGAGTTGGCTGAAGCTCAGATGGTTCGCAATATCGATAAAACAGAGTTGCTTGCTGCTCGCAAGGCTGCAAACTACTGCGATGAGAATGTTGCCGCATACGAGAAAGCCATAAACGATTATGCTGCTGCTATCAAGCACGCTCAGGCAATGGAAGAAACAGAACCAGAGTTCTCGGGCACTTGGATAGGACAGTCAGGCATTTATATCAACACATTCGCAGAACGCTATAACGGAGACACCCCTTATCCTACAGGACGCATTCTCTATCAAGTTGCAGATGGGCTTGTTCCTAGCGCTACATACGAGATTGAGTTCTCTGCTGCTGCCAATGTGGCTCGTAACCTTGCCACATCAAATGCAGGTGATGGCATTGCTTACATCTTCGCAAACGACGAAAAGCAAGACATACCTGTCGTATATCAGGATGCTTGTACCCCACTCGTCTATAAGCTTACTGCCACTGCTGATGCAGAAGGTAAGATTGCTTACGGTATTGCAAACAAAAAGACTGGTGGCCAGTGGTATGTTGCTCAGAGTAGATCCATCAAACTCCTCGGCACACCTTACACAGCCAATCTCACTGTACAGGCAAGCAAATTTGGAACTTTCGTAGCACCTTTTGATGTTGTTCTGCCAGAAGGTATCACTGCGTACTCTGCAAAAGATAGCGAACGGAGTATTCAGCTCACCCAGATTCATGAAAGTGGTGAGACATTGCAAGCTTACACTCCTGTAATCTTGAAGAACAATACAGACGAACCGATCACTGAGGACTTTACTAAGAGCGACTTCACTCCGGAACACATTTATGCCACAGCAGGTCCTTTGACAGGTGTTCTTATCTCTGGCGACTTCGTTCCTGTAGGCGACTTCGTTCTCCAGACGCAGCAAGAGTTGCAAGCATTCTATATCGTGGTTAAGGAAAAACCTTTCACTTGCGCACAGAACCGCTGCTACTTGATATCAGGAACCTTCACAGATGGCGACGAAAAGCAACAAGTGAAGCAGTTCGTAATAGTCACTGACGACGAGACAGCCATCAAGGATGTCCGCGACAATGTCAACGGCGAAAAACCACTTGTAATCTACGACCTCAGCGGTAGAAAGGTTAGCGTAGAATCTGCCAAAAATGGTATCTATATCATAAATGGCAAGAAGTACATCAGATAATCAGCAAACAGGTTACAACAATCTGTTAATTAAAAGAATCGAGGTGAGCACAGCAATGTGTTCACCTTGTTTTTTGCCGTAACCGCAACCGTAACCGCAATTTACAGAATATATTTGTATCACGACACAGATTTCTGCCATAAACCTTGCATATATTGTATTGATTTTGTAATTTTGCACCCAAATTTTACAGCCATAAAATTTACAGCCATAAAATTTCATGAAGAAATTCTACGATAGAACGCGCGAAATAACCGAGCTTAAGGAGTTGCAGTGCCAAGCTTACAACGACTACTCCCGGTTCGTTGTGCTCACAGGCAGAAGGCGTGTGGGCAAGACAAGCCTTGTGTATAAACTTATGAGCGAGACGCAAGAAGAAGCTCCGGGCTTATACTTCTTTGTGGGCAGAAAGACCGAAACAGTTCTGGTCAGAACCTTCGTACAGGAGATTCGCGAGAAGCTTGGGGAGTTTGTTCCAGACGGAATGACCTCCTTCCGTGAACTTTTCCAGATGATACTGGAGATTGGCAAGCGGAAGAAGTTCACACTCTTCATTGATGAGTTTCAGGAGTTTGACAACATAAACCCTGGCATCTTCAGCGACATGCAGGAACTATGGGACGAATACAAGAAGCTGACAAATGTCTGTCTGATAGTGTCCGGCTCTATTTTCCGCATGATGGAAAAGATCTTCAAGGACGAAGAGCAACCACTCTTCGGCAGGGATGACAGCACAATCAAGCTGAAGCCTTTCAATACAGAGACAATAAAGGAGATTCTTGGCGATTACAAGCCTGACTACACCTCGGAAGACCTTCTAGCACTTTGGACGATTACGGGCGGTGTGGCTCGTTACATAGAGCTTCTGATGAATAACAGCTGTACAAACGTAAAGAAGATGGTTCACTACGTTTGTTCAAGCGGTGACAGCTACTTTGTGGATGAAGGCAAGAAAATCCTTATCCAGGAGTTCGGCAAACAGTATGGCACGTATTTCAGTATCCTTGACCAGATAGCTCACGGCGATGTTACGCAGAGCGAGATAGAGGGTGCTCTCGGCATGAAGAGCCTTGGAGGACAGATGAAGATACTCGAAGAGAAATACGGCATCATCAAGAAGAAGCGTCCTATCGGTGCCAAGGAAGGCAGCCAGACGGTACGTTATGAGATACAAGACAATTTCTTCCGTTTCTGGTTCCGTTACATACACAGATACTCTGCTCTCATAGAGCTACAGAACATGCCAGCACTGGAGAACATCATCACCAACGACTACACGACCTTCTCTGGCATAGCCCTTGAACGTTGGTTCCGTCAGAAGATGATGGAAAGCTGCCGATACAAGCAGATTGGCGGATGGTGGCAGCCGAATGGAGTAAACTCCAAGGGCAACAGCGATGACTTTGAGATTGACATCGTTACCGAAACTCTTGAAGGCGATGTTGAAGCATACGAAGTGAAACGCAATCCTCAGAAGTACTCCCCTGCCCGACTGGATGAGAAAGTCACAGAGATGAAGCGACGCTTATTCAGAAGCAAGGAAGTCACAAAGAGGGGGCTTTCAATGGAGGATATGTAATAAAGAAGTTAGAGAAGTTAAAGCTTGCGAAACTTATACAGCACATATAAAAAATAACGGGGCTCTCACGAGTCCCGTTACACACACAACAACAATCAACCGTTAATGTCAACCACTAACGGTCACAATTAACAATTTAACAATTATGTTTCTTTCCTCCCATTGGTTTCCCAACTTTAGAGAGAGTCTGCTATGTTTTATCGCTTGCAAAGGTAAGCATATATTTTGACATATCAAAAGAAAAAGCAAACTATTTTCGTTTTTGCACTCTTTTTTAACTTTCCTTTGCTCAAAAGCACCGTTTCGCGCAAACATTTACACCGGTAGCTTTGCCTTTAGCCTTTAGCTTTTAGCCTCAACTTGAACTTGTGAAAGTTGAATTGCTATATCAACCTCTTCAACTTGAACCACCATACGGTGCCAGCCGAAACTATGATGGACAGAACGAGTGCCATTGGGAATCCCCACCAGGCTTCTTCCATTCCGTTTACGAGGTTCATACCGAAGAGCGAGGCGATGAATGTCGGGAGCATGAGGATGATGGAAACGGAGGTCAGCGTACGCATCACGGTGTTCATGTTATTGTTGATGATACTCTGGTACGTGTCCATCGTACTCTCCAGGATGTTCGAATATATCTGCGTGGTTTCCTTCGCCTGCGACATCTCGATGTTGACGTCCTCGATGAGGTCGGCGTCAAGTTCATCGATCTGCAGCTTGAACTTCAGTTTTGCAAGGAGGTTCTCGTTGCCACGGATGGATGTTGCGAAATATGTGAGCGAGTCCTGAAGGCGTGAGAGGCTGATGAGCGATGCGTTATTGACATTCTTGTCGAGGTTGCGCTTTGCCTGGTCAATGAGGGTGTTGATTTGCTTGAGTCGCTTCAGGTACCACACTGCGCTGCAGAGGAACACGCGGAATGTCATATCGACAAAGTCGGTGAAACCTACGCCACGCTTCTGCTGATAGCTCACGAAATCAATCATCATGTTGGTCTCTTGGAAACAAACGGTGAGAGTGACATCGCGCTTGTGGATGATACCAAGCGGAATGGTGGTGTAAGGCGTGCGAGAGCGCACCTCACGAACGAAAGGAATACGAAGGATGATGAGCATCCATCCGTCGTCATATTCATAACGAGCTCGCTCATCGGTATCGGCAATGTCGGTGATGAAATAATCAGGGATGTTGAACTTCTGCTCAACATACTCACGGTCGTCCTCTGTAGGACATGTCATTTGGATCCAGCAGTTTGGCTCCCATTCAGGAATGACGCGCAGTCCTTCCTTGTAGTTCCAATAAGTTCTCATAAGCTTTGATTCATGCTTCATTTACCGTTCTAATGTACTGACTATCAATAAATCTGACTTATTAAACTTATTCTAAAGTACATAAGTTATATAAGTTTAATTTATTGACCAATATAAGTGTACATACGTGAAGCAAAGCCTGAGAAATAGAGCCTTATGCCTCACGCATCAAACAGTAAAGTTTTCCGCGTAATAATCGTCCATTTGGTGTTAATAATTGGTTTATCGCTGCAAAATTAATAATAAAAAGGGAAACATCAAAGTGAAACAGCAAGTTTTTTCAGAAAAGTTTTGTGGATTATATAAATAATCGTAATTTTGCAAGCAGATAAATCAATAACTTAACCATTAAACAATTTAATAATACTATGGATTTCGGACAAATTCTCGGTCAACTTCAGGGTCAACTCGGTGATAAGGTTGATCTCTCTTCAATCAAAGGTAAGGCAGATGCCAACAAAATTCCAGAACTTCTCAATGGCGTAGAGCTTCCTTCAGCAGCAAAGGATCTCCTCTCCAAGCTTCAGGCTGGCGGCGCAGGCGACCTCGATGGCGACGGCGTTCAGGAGAGTCTCGTAGATGAACTCAAGGGCAAGGCTGAGCAGGTTCTCGGCGGCGGACTCCTCGGCGGTCTTTTCGGCAAGAAGTAATATTCTGCTATTTACATTAAATAGGGACGATATACTCTAGACACATAAACCACTGATTATATCTTAAACCGCAGATTCAACCTAATTCTCGCAGATTCTACCTAATTTATATTTATAATTCAACCAAAATTATTGCCACCTGCGCAGCATCTTTTGAATTATTAAACAAAATTATCTGCGTTAATCTGCGCGAATTTGGTTGAATCTGCGGTTTTATATGACTTTTTCCAAGGTGTTTTTCGTATCAATCCCTCATTATAGACTCCGACACTTTCTGATATATTTCCTTTGTCATCGCATCCGAAATCAGCGAGATATGCTCGTTTACCACGGAGAGATCCTTGCGAACAGCGGGACCTGTCTGCGCCTGTTGCGGTGGCAGATGGAAGAGTTTGTCGGTGACTTCCTTCAGCAGCGGTAGCATTACGGTATAGTCGAGACCGATGGTGTGGAGCTGTTCATCGGCAAGGGTCACCATGTGATTCGTGAAATTGCTTGAGAACACGGCTGCTATGTGCAGCACCTTTCGCTCGGCAGAAGAGAGTTCCTTTACATTTACGAAAACCTTCTCGGCAAGTTCCTTCAGCACGAGCATTGTCTCCGCGTTGCTTGCTTCAAGGAATATTGGTATCTCGCTGTATTCCAGAGCCTTCGTCTTGCTGAATGTCTGCATAGGATAGAACACGCCATGATTGCAGAAATGGCTTTCCAGAAGACTCATCGGCTTCGTGCCTGCCGTATGAACCACGATGGCATGCTGCGCCTCATCACCGAGTCTTTCCTTCAGTCTTGCTGCAACCTCGCCAATGACATCGTCCTTTACACATATAATATATATTATAGGTTTCAATAGGTTCAATGGTTTCAATGAAACTTCTGAAACCTCTGAAACTTCTGAAACCCATGAAACTTCTGAAACCTCTGAAACCCCTGAAACCTCCGCATTCAATGTGCGACTGTCCAAGAGATCGCATTCCAAGCCTTTTTCCGTGAAGGCTTTATGCAGGTGAGTGCCAACGTTTCCGCGGCCTATAATGGTAATTCTCATGTTATTCATGGAGCAAAATTAAGATTTTTCGCACTTTTACTAAAATAAATGAATGAAAATGTTCAATTATTCTATAATATTTATTAATTTTGCAGTCGCTTAACAAGCAAAATACATAATCATTATTAACGTAGGCGCGAGGATTTCCGAGCCGTAAACAAGAGTATTTAGTACTCGTTCTACACGAAAGGGGGCAATTAATTACCCAGAAATACTAAAAAGAACATATAAAAATTGGCAGGTTCAGAATTATTTTGTAATTTTGCACCCCGAAAATTCGCAGACAAACTGCGAGGCAATAGGCTAAAGGCTAAAAGCTAAAGGCCTTATCCCAAATTCGTGTAAAAACAAAACTAAATATTAACGGACAATTCATACGAAAAGTCCAACCTAAAAACAAGATTAACAAAAATGATTATCGTACCAGTTAAGGAGGGCGAAAACATCGAACGCGCTCTCAAGAAGTTCAAGAAGAAGTTTGAAAGAACAGGTGTTATTAAGGAGCTCCGCGCTCGTCAGCAGTTTGACAAGCCATCTGTAAAGAAGCGTCTCAAGATGGAGCACGCTATCTATGTTCAGAAGCTTCGCACTGAAGAAGATCAGTAATAACAAACTATACTTCAAGCCCATGCTCCACAACGGAGTGTGGGTTTTTGTTTTATGCTTTCCGCTTTCGTAAACTACCTTCGCAACGAGCGCAACTACTCCGAACAGACCATCGTCTATTACGAGAGGGCGAACCGTGATTTCCAGGAGTATTTCAAGTTTATGGATTCCACTCTTTCGTGGACTTCCATAGACAAGGATGTTGTGCGCATGTGGATGGAAAGCCTGATGGACCAAGGCGAAACAGCAGGAACCGTAAACAAGAAGCTTTCTGCCCTTCGTGCATTCTTCCGCTATCTGCTCAGAAAGAAGATCATCACCGTCAATCCGATGGCAACAATCAAAGGTCCGAAGAAAGAGAAACCGCTGCCAATGTTCGTACGCGAGAGTGAGATGAACAGGCTTCTTGACACCTACAACGCAGAACCTTCCGACTACGAGCAGATCCTTGCCCGCACCATCGTTCTCATGCTTTACGAAACAGGCATGCGTCGCGCCGAGTTCCTCGGTCTGAAAGACAAGGACATTGACTTCACATCGCACCAGATAAAGGTTACCGGTAAGCGTGACAAGCAGCGCATCATTCCTTTCGGCAACGAACTGGAGGAAGCTGCACGAGAATACATGAGAGTCCGTGACGAACGATTTCCTTCGCATCCCGATTCATTCCTTATCAGCAAGAGAGGCAACGCCCTGAAAGAGAGCGCTTTCGGACTGATCGTAAAACAGCAACTATCTCTCGTAACATCAATAAAAAAGCGCAGCCCACACGTGCTACGCCATTCTTTCGCCACCGCCATGCTCAACAACGGTGCAAATATTGAGAGTGTCCAGAAGATTCTCGGTCACCAAAGCCTTGAAACTACACAGGTCTATACCCACACCACCTTCGAGCAACTAAAGAAGGCTTACGAGAAAGCTCATCCGAGAGACAAAGAGTAAATTATACAAAAGTGCACAAAAGGGTCAGACCCCTTTGTGCAATTTTTACGAAAACATTACAACCAAGAAGCAAGGAGATGGGCAAACCATCCCTTTGTTTTCATGCCGCGTGTCTGCCATTCGTTCCACGATTCCTTTGTAAGCAAAAAGCAGCGGGTGCGCTTGTCGTTGTCAAAAACCTGCTCCATCTGATGCGTTGTCTCACGATCCAGGATAACGACATTCTCCTCGTAGTCAAAACGAAGACTGCGGGCATCGAGGTTTGTACTGCCAACGGTGCAGAACTTTCCGTCAACGCAGATGATCTTGGTATGATGGAAACCGCCTTCGAATATCCAAACCGTTACGCCCTGCTTCATAAGCTTGTGGGCATTGTAGAAACCACAGTCGGGAGTTAGCGGAATATCACTGTTGCGACTAAGCATAATCTCCACCTTCACGCCACGCTTCACGGCATTCTTGAGTGCCTTCTTTATCTTGCGGTTGAGCGTAAAATAAGGATTGATGAGTTTTATGCTGTCCTTGGCGTTGTTGATAGCCGTGAGATAGAATGTGCGCATGACCTTCGGCGTTATGCCTGGCTCACGGTTTGCAATGCCGAGACGCTTCTTGAAAGCAGTAGAAGTTGTGTCCTTCTTAAGATTTCTTGTGATATAATCAGCATTTGCGCAAGCGTGGTAATACTTCGCGCCACCAATCTTTTGCTTTGCAGTCTTGTTCCAAATACGGAGGAAAATGGTCTGCAGCGTATTGACTTCCTCACCTTGTATGCGGCAGTGCATGTCGTGCCATTCGCCAACTTGCTCAGTGCCGTGGATGTAGTAGTCGGCAACATTCATTCCACCAGTATAAGCCACGCGACCGTCAATAACAACTATCTTGCGATGGTCACGCGCCCAGACATGATTAACCCAAGGAAAAGCCAACGGATCGAACTCAAAAATCTCTATTCCTCTCTCGCGAATACTCTTCATGTGGTGATTCTTCAGCGGGCGGTTGTTTGAAGAATTGCCGAAAGAATCAAACAATGCTCTCACCTCTACTCCTTCCTTTGCCTTCTCTGCAAGCAAGTCGAAGAGACTGTTTGCTATGGAATCGTTGCGGAAGTTGAAGTACTCCAAATGCACGGATTCCTTGGCATTTCGGATAGCCTTGAACATATCGTCAAACTTCTCCTGACCGTTCAAGAGAAGAACAACGCTGTTGTTATCCGAAAAGCTCACGCCCTCCTTCTCCAGAGCTTGCTGGATAACCTCCCCTTGCCCCTCCACAGGAAGGGGAAGTTCATCTCCGAATCCCTCAGTTGGAATAATAAAAAACAAGAGAAGGAGAATTATTTTGAATATTGACTTTGACATTAACATTGACTTTTGACGACTCGGAAATCTTCGCCCTGCATTCCTCATCCACTCAGTTTGTAATTACTCCCCTCCCATAAGGGGGAGGGGCTGGGGGTGGGGCTCTTATACCTTTGAATACGCTGGAGCATCAATCGGACAGAACTCCTTGTTTTTATACTTGAATGTGGCAGCCGCAGCAATCATCGCAGCGTTATCTGTCGTATAAGAGAATTTCGGGATATAGATTGTCCAACCATAACGCTTTGCATGGTCTTGGAAAGCATTGCGAAGACCGTTGTTCGCACTAACGCCGCCAGCCACTGCAACATGCTTTATGCCAGTCTGCTTCACTGCAAGGCGCAGCTTCTTCATGAGGATTTCCACGATGGTGTATTCAAGACTTGCTGCAAGATCTTCCTTGTGATGCTCAACGAAATCAGGGTCTTCCTCAATCCATTTGTTTAGGCTGTAGAGGAAACTTGTCTTCAGTCCGCTGAAACTATAGTCGAGATTCTTGATGTTTGGTTTGGCAAAAGCGAACGCCTTTGGATTACCTTGGCGTGCAAGTCTATCAATGATTGGACCACCAGGATAACCCAAGCCCATAACCTTCGAACATTTGTCGATAGCTTCACCTGCCGCATCGTCAATTGTCTGACCGAGAATCTCCATGTCATCGTAAGCATTCACCTTGATAATCTGCGAGTTACCACCACTAACGAGCAAGCAGAGGAATGGGAATGGAGGTGGTGTCTGGTCATTGTCGGCAGCCTTTATGAAGTGCGCCATGACATGACCTTGAAGGTGGTTGACATCAATGAGCGGAATATTCAAGCTTCGACCCAAACCTTTCGCCAGACTAACACCTACGAGCAGCGAACCCATAAGTCCTGGTCCACGAGTGAAAGCGATGGCAGAGAGTTCGCTCTTGTCCACGCCAGCCTGCTTGAGAGCCTCGTGAACAACAGGCACAACATTCTGCTGGTGAGCGCGAGAAGCAAGTTCCGGCACCACACCACCATAGCTTTCATGAACTTTCTGTGAAGCAGTGACATTTGAAAGGAGCACTCCGTCGCGCATAACGGCAGCAGAAGTGTCGTCGCAAGAAGATTCTATAGCTAATATGCAGCAGTTTTCTGTATTCATCATGTAATTTACAATTTACGGATTTCTTGCGCTCCAGTTGGTGCTCAGGCGCAAGCGGAGTCCAAATTACAAATTTGAGGGGCAAAATTACGAAATATATTATTAATAATGTGTGTTAAACTCCAAAAACTCGCAAAAGGTTTTGTATGTTTAATAAAAATCATTACCTTTGGCGCTTCAAACAAAACACTAAACATTGAATCAAGCAAGATTTCAAACACAAGTTTCACGAGTTACACGAGTCCTTGCATAAAAGTATACTAATAGTTACACAAGCAAAAAACTCGTTAATCTTTTGAAAGCTATATAAAAACTCGTGTTACTCATGCAACCCGTGTTTATATAACTGTAAGTCTCATGGTAAATTATAGAAAGATTGGAGGACACCTGGCTGCGTGTGGAGCTTATTCCATTTTCGGATTCAACATCATACTCACCAAAGATCTCACAAACTCACATATCTTCACACCGCTCTCGCTCTTCACTCTCAGAGCACTTGGAGCAGGATTGCTTTTCTGGACACTATCTCTTTTCACAAAAAAGGAAACCGTTGACCGCAAGGACTTTATACAGATTTTCCTCGCAAGCCTTCTCGGCTATTTCGGAACACAGATAACATTCCTCATCGGCATAAACTACACTACCCCACTCGACTGCTCCATCATCTCGACTCTCGGTCCGGTGTTCACGATGCTCGTGGCAGCTGTCGTCTTGAAAGAGCCTATTACGACAAAGAAAGCAGGTGGCGTTCTGCTGAGTTTGGCTGGCATCATCCTGCTTATCATGAGTAGTACGACAGCCGTTGCCGATCCAACGAGAGTGACCACTCCTGGAGGAATTATCCTATTGGTGCTCAACTGCTTATGCTTCGCAGCATATCTTGGCATCTTCCGCCCGATAATCCAGAAATATTCCGTTGTGACATTCATGAAGTGGATATTCCTCTTCTCGTTTGTCTTGGCAGCACCGTTCTCTGCAGGCGATTTGTTTGCCGTAGATTACGCAGCAGTACCACTGGGATGTTACCTTGACCTTGGCTACCTAGTGCTCTTCGCAACCTTCATTTCCTACTTCCTCATACCTGTAGGTCAGAAGGAATTGCGTCCAACATTGGTCAGCCTCTACTCATACGTTCAGCCAATAATAGCCTCTGCATTAGGCATTTATCTTGGCATGGACCGCATCACACTCACCAAGACACTCGCACTCATAGCAGTCATTTCGGGTGTCGTTATGGTAAATAAAAGTCCCCAAAGACCCCCTAGCCCCCCAAGGGGGAACTCTTAATAGCATTATTCGCTTCAAACACTTATTATAACAAACATTTATCAAGAATTAGTGAATTAGAGATTTTTTTTATATATCAGGTTCTCTTATTCGCTTGAATTCAAAAGAATTATAAGAACAGAGCAAAAAAGAAAATTCTCTAATTCACTAATTCTTGATTATAAAAAAAATACTATCACTTACTAATATTCAATCCCCATAATCAATTAAAAGTTCCCCCTCGGGGGGCTAGGGGGTCTCAGATATGATCAAAGAACTTCAACTCCGCATACTTCCACAGATAGCAGGCGACAGCAATCGTCTTCGCGACTATCTCTCTGACGAATACGCAATCAGAAAGCCAAGCATCAAGGGCGTTCGAATATTGAAACGCTCCATCGATGCCCGCCAAAGACAGGTGTTCGTCAATTTGAAAGTGCGTATCTATATTAATGAAGAGCCAACGGACGATGAATATATCAGCATAGACTACAAGCCAGTTTCTGGCAAGCGTCAGGCTGTTGTCGTAGGCGCTGGTCCTGCGGGACTTTTCGCAGCTCTTCGTCTCATTGAGCATGACATAAAGCCTATCGTCATTGAACGAGGCAAGAATGTTCGTGACCGCAAGAAGGACATCGCAAACATCTCTCGCGAAGGTTATGTTGACCCGGAAAGCAACTATTCCTTTGGCGAAGGTGGTGCCGGTGCCTATAGCGATGGAAAGCTCTACACTCGCTCAAAGAAGCGCGGCTCGGTGGATAGAATTCTCAACATTTTCTGTCAGCATGGCGCATCTACTGCCATTCTCGCGGACGCTCATCCGCATATCGGCACTGACCGATTGCCTAGAGTGATCGAGAACATGCGCAACCAGATTATCCGTTGTGGCGGCGAGGTGCATTTCCAAACGAAGATGATTTCGCTCATCACCGACCCCCTCCTACTCCCCCACAAGGGGGAGGGCTACCATCCGGATGGCAACCCCTCCCCTGTGGGGAGGTCGGGAGGGGTCAGAGGCATCATCGCCAAAGACCTCACAACTGGCGAAGAGCGTGAGATACTCGGTCCTGTTATCCTTGCCACTGGTCATTCTGCGCGTGATGTCTATCGTTATCTGAACGCGGCAAACATTCTCATTGAACCGAAATCGCTTGCTGTTGGTGTGAGACTTGAACACCCTTCTCATCTCATCGACCAGATTCAATATCACTCTCGCGATGGTCGCGGAAAGTATCTCCCTGCTGCGGAATACAGCTTCGTCACACAGGTTGAAGGTCGTGGCGTGTATAGTTTCTGCATGTGCCCAGGCGGTTTCGTGGTACCAGCAGCCAGCGGTCCTGAGCAGTTGGTTGTCAATGGTATGAGTCCATCGTCCCGTGGTGGCAAATGGAGCAATAGCGGAATGGTTGTTGAAGTCACTCCAGAGTCGGTTGCGTCTTCCCTCCCTCACAGGGAGGGTCAGGGTGGGTCTCCACTAATCATGCTCGAATACCAAGAAGAGCTTGAACGCCTCTGCTATAATAATAAAGGTGAGAAACTTGCCGCTCCATCACAGCGAATGGCAGATTTCGTGAACAACCGCATCTCAACAGACCTTCCAGCCTCTTCATATTCTCCTGGCGTCATCTCTTCCCCACTCCATTTCTGGATGCCGAAGGATATTCGCACTCGTCTGCAGCAGGGTTTCAAGGATTTCGGAAAGAAGAGCCACGGTTTCCTCACAAACGAAGCAATCCTTATTGCCATGGAAACCCGCACATCAGCGCCTGTTCGCATCGTTCGTGACAACGAAACTCTTCAGCATGTTGAAGTCAGCGGACTTTATCCAGCAGGTGAAGGTGCCGGTTATGCTGGCGGAATCGTATCGGCTGCCATCGATGGCGAACGCTGTGCAGATGCTTTGGCAGAGTTATTGGGTGAATAAACACAAATTTGCACAAAAGGGTCATGCACAAAAGGGTCAGACCCCTTTGTGCAAAAATATCGCGGTTGTACTCGCCCCGCATCATGATTTTTGCGTTAACAATCGTTAATAACGGTTAAAAATATGCGCAAAACGGAAGAATTTTATCGTTTTTCGGTAATTTTCTTCCGTTTTTATTTGGTACTTTCCAAAATAGTTTTACCTTTGCAGCAGAAAAATTTATCGTTTTACAATAAAACTTTACTGAAATGAAGGTAAAATTCAACATTCTCTGCATCATTATCGTACTGCTTTCCATTTGGGGAATGACAAGTCCAATGATAATGTCATCTACGACTAACATGTATGGCGAAGGAAAAACCGAGAAGGACTTTTTCGAAAGAATGAAATCCCTCAACCTTAGCGGTCCAACGGAAATACTACAGCTTTGGCCAAAGGATGCCGACCACTGGTTCGCAGATAGCATCTACAACAAGAAGTCGGGCAAGGTAGAACCAATGCAGATCTTCAGTGCGCAGGTTCACTCTTCTGTTGTCAAGAATGCCGATTCAAACGATGGTTTCTACGCCATGCTCCGCGGCTTCTCACTCGGTTTGATAATGATGGTTTTCACACTATTGTTCATAAGCATCATCATTTCCGTGAACAGAGGAAGGATATTCACAAGGAGTCTTGAAAACCGATTGAGCATTTGCGGATGCTTGCTTATTGCGGAATATTTGCTAAGACATATCTACGCATACTATCAGGCAGGAAAACTCGCAGAACTCTATGATTTTGAGAACTATAGCCTTTCGAATTATTCTGATCCAATGGTCACTTTCTTCGCTATCGGCGGTGTCGGTCTGTTGCTTATGGCACAAATCTTCGCAATAGCTCGCAAGATGAAGGAAGAGCAGGATCTCACAATATAACACTAAACACATAAACACTAAACACTAAATCGTGTTACAAGTTTAACACTAAACGCGTAAACACTAAATTGTGTTATTTCATAATCCGAAAAAATTCAACCATGGCAATAATAGTAAATGTAGATGTGATGCTGGCAAAGCGCAAGATGCAATCGGGCGAACTTGCTGAGCGCATCGGTATCACAGCAGCAAATCTCTCCGTCCTAAAGACAGGAAAGGCTAAGGCCATTCGCTTTACGACATTGGAATCTATTTGCAAGGCACTCGACTGTCAGCCTGGCGACATTCTTGAATACCGTCCAGAATAAACGAAAACGAAAGCGAAAGCGAAAACGAAAGCGAAAACGAAAGCGAAAACGAAAATCAATCAACAAGCCCCCGTGTCCGGAGCGTCAGCTTCGGATATCCATAAGAATCACAAAAAAAGAAAAATATGAAAAGACTATTAACCTCAATTATTGTTTCAATCATCACCCTCGCAACCTTTGCCCAAATGCCTATGCAGCAGCCTTTTGAGCTCACTGGTAAGGTCGTAGATTCAAAGACCGGAGAAGGTCTTATGGGTGCAATCATCAAGGCAACCTCTTCCGATGGCGGTAGCGGCACATTCGCCGTTGCTGACTCTGTCGGTTCATTCACACTCAAGTTCGAGCAGTTCGGACGCTACGAAATAGAATATTCCTGCATTGGCTATAAGACAAAGACTTCAAGCCAGCAGTGGATCTACCGTGGTGCTAAGCTTTCTACAATGAAACTCAAGGAAGACAACACAGTGCTCAAGGAAGTTACCGTAACAGGCTTGGCAAACCGTGCTGCCGTAAAGGGCGATACTCTCGTCTATAGCGCTGATGCCTTCAAGGTTATGGACGGAGCATCGGCAGCAGAACTCGTAAACAAGATGCCTGGTATCACCGTTGACCGTGAGGGTGTTAAGGCACAAGGCGAGAAGGTTCAGAAGCTCACTGTCGATGGCAAGGAGTTCTTCGAATACGACCCACAGCTTGCCCTCAACACACTGCCAGCAGAAGTTGTAAGGGATGTTCAGGTATATGACAAGAAGAGCGACAAGGCTGAGATGACTGGCTTCGACGACGGTGCTCGCATGAAAGCAATGAACCTCAACACAAAGGCTTACAAGCGCAATGGCGTTTTCGGTAAGATCTATGGTGGTGGCGGTGTTGCCTTCGGTACAAGCAATCCACTTCTCGGAAGCCTCGGCGATGGCGGCCTTTTCAAGGGTGGTTTCAACCTCAACATATTCTCTGACACTCGCCGCATCTCTCTCCTCGGACTCACAAACAATGTTGACCAGACATTCTTCGACTTCGGCGACCTCAACGACGCTAAGGCAAACGACTCTTATGGCGTTGCTGTTCACGAGAATGGTGTAGCTCGTGCAAATGCATTCGGACTCAATTTCAACGACGAATATCTTGGCGGCAAACTGAAGGTTTCTTCAAGCTATTTCACAAACATCACTCGCCACGAATCTGCCGATTCAACCGAGATGAACCGCACTGATATGTCTCTCGCTAGCATTGGCAAGAGCACTGGTCTCATCCATAACAACAAGCACATCTTCAACTCTCGCATCACATTCGACATCGACAAGAACAACACCCTTCTCTTCATTCCAAAACTCACTTACCTGAAGCGTGACACTGAAAGCAATTCCACTTCACGCTCTTGGCTCCACGACCTTGACTCTCTCAACATGAATCCAGCTCTCATGAGCGACATCCGTACTATTGAGAAGACTCATTCTACAGGCGATTCTGAGGAGTTCACGGCATCTGCTTCCCTTCGTTTCACACACCGTTTCCCAGCCAAGATGGGACGTTCGCTCAGTGCAGAAGTTAGTGGTAGCGTAGCAAACCGTTCGGCTACAAGCATCGACGAAAGGGATGTCAACAGCATCATCAGCAGCAATGGCAACAAGAACCATTCAAACACAAGCAATCTCGGTGCAAATGTTTCCTTCACTGAACCTCTCGCTGAGAAGCACCTTCTCGAACTTGGTGTAAGCACAAACTACAACCAGAGCCACGACTACAACAACTACTACAGCGGCACCACCGTTCCCGAAGATTTTTCTTCGGTCAATCCTGACCCATTCAACTCATTCTCAAGCAATTCCCACAACTTCAACTACAGCGGCTACGCTAACTACAACTGGCGTTTCGGCGACTTCACGCTCATCCCTTCAATCTCTTACAACCACAAGCGTGACTACAGCTCTCGCACATACGACTACTGGGACACTACCCTTCCTGGAGCGTTCGCATCTGGTTCCCAAGACCCATCGGAATCCCTCACTCGCTCTTATTCTTGGGTTAAGCCATCCATCCAGTTCAACTGGCGCAAGATGACATCTTTCGTTCGCGCAAGCTACTCTATGGACCAGAGCACTCCTAACATCAGCGATCTCTACACAAAGCTCGTCACTTCAAATCCTTACAGCTTCTTCGTAGGAAATCCTGATTTGCAGACAAGCCAGAGCCACCGCTTCAATGTGAACTTCTCTACTTCAAATCCAATGAAGGGTACAAACATCTATGCAATGATCAACTATTCTCACTCTGCCAACGGCATCGGAACATCAAGCATCAACAACCTTTCAAAGGAATCCGTTCTCCTTTCTGATCTCCCTGGCTATGGCAACGACCCTCGCTTTGAAGGTTTCGCAGTACCAGTTTCAGGTAGCATAAGCACAAGAATCAACAACGGTAGCACAAACAACTTCATGACATACATGATGTACAGCGCTCCTATCAAGGCTATCTCTTGCAACTACAACATCGGCATCAACGCAACTTACAGTTCTTCTCCACAGGAGATGACATACTACCTCGGCAAGAACTCAGACGGCTCAGCCAACCTTCGCAAGCTTAACGGTACTCACCAGATGTACTCTATTACCCCTAATGTTGCCCTCACAAGTACAATGGAGAAGATTGACTTTGCCATCTGGTACACTATGCCATATTACAAAACATGGTCTGACATCGAATCTTCACGCAATGTATCACAACTTCAGCACAACATCGACGCTTCCCTCAAGTGGGAATTCCTTCCAGGTCTCGTCGCTCAGGTGGAAGACGAATGGCAGAACCTTGCAGATGCTCGCGACAACTCTCGCATCAACCAGAACATCACAAACATCTCTCTCGCAAAGAAGTTCGGCAAGAAGAACAGCTGCGAGATCAAGCTTGAGGTTCACGACCTCTTCAACCAGAACAAGGGCTATAACTCTATGGTAGCCTCCGGCATGGAATATTCTTCATGGAGCAAGCAGATGCCTCGCTACGCAATGGCCACATTCACTTATCAGCTGAAGAAATAAGAGTGTAGGATTCAGTATTCTGAATGCAGAATTGGGCTGCGCAATATTATCGCGTTGGTTCTGATTCTGCATTCTGCATTTCGGTTTTTTGGACTTTTTCTTTGATATTTGCAAAATAATCTTTAACTTTGCCGCGTGTTATGCACTCTTAATTCATAACCACAATCCTGGTAACAAACTAATACCTCATAAAAATGAATACAAAATTCCGTTTAACTCTGATGAACTTCCTGCAGTTTGCCGTGTGGGGAGCTTATCTTACTTCCATGGGAACCTACCTCGCTGGTGCGGGTTTCGGATCAATTATCGGCTGGTTCTATGCCATTCAGGGCGTTGTTTCAATCTTCATGCCGGGCATCATGGGCATCGTTGCCGACCGTTGGATTCCTGCGCAGCGCTTGCTTGGTCTTTGCCATGCCATGGCTGGTATGCTTATGTGCGCTGCCGGCATTTACGGCCTTTCTGAAAGCGCTAACATCTCATTGCTTTTCACTCTCTACGCTTGCAGTGTAGCATTCTACATGCCAACACTTGCTCTCTCTAACAGCGTGGCATTCAACGCATTGACAAAGGCTGGTCTCGACACAGTGAAGGATTTCCCACCTATCCGCGTATTCGGAACTGTCGGTTTCATCTGCACAATGTGGGTCGTTGACCTCTGCGGTTTCCAGCCTACAAGCAAGCAGTTCATCGTATCGGGTGCTCTCAGCATCATTCTTGCCATTTATGCACAGACACTTCCTGCATGTCCTGTCAAGGGCAAGTCGGAAGGCGGTGAGCAGCAGTCGCTCGTTCAGGCTCTCGGTCTCGATGCATTCAAGCTCTTCAAGGACTATCGCATGGCTGTATTCTTCATTTTCTCAATGCTTCTCGGCGTTAGTCTTCAGATTACTAACGGCTATGCAAACCCATACATCACTTCATTCCAGGGCATTGCAGAATATGCAGACACATTCGGCGCTCAGCACGCCAACATCCTCATCTCTTTGAGTCAGGTCAGCGAAACTTGCTGCATCCTGCTTATCCCATTCTGCCTCAAGCGTTTCGGCATCAAGAATGTTATGCTCATTGCCATGACAGCATGGGTGTTCCGTTTCGGACTCTTCGGCACTGGTAACCCTGGTTCTGGCGTTTGGATGTTCGTTCTTTCATGCATCGTTTATGGTGTTGCATTCGACTTCTTCAACATCTCTGGCGCACTCTATGTTGACCAGAACACAAACGAATCTATCCGCTCTTCTGCACAAGGTTTGTTCATGATAATGACCAACGGTCTCGGTGCTACTGTGGGAACTCTCACAGCACAAGCCATCGTCAACCATTATGTTTACGACCAACCAGAGGCTATGCAGATTGAAGGCTGGCGCACATGCTGGTTCATCTTCGCAGCATACGCTCTCGTCGTTGGTATCGCATTCCTTTTCCTCTTCAAGAACAGCAAGAAGGAGGCATAACGCACATGAAAAAGACTCTCTTTGCCATATTAATTTTCGCAGCATTCGCGGTTTCCGTCTCTGCTCAGGACGGCAAGTTGAAGTTCCTGGCTGTCAACGACATGCACTCTCACATAGAGCATTTCCCTAAACTTGCATTCATCGTTGACAGCATCCGCAAGCAATGTCCAGACCTACTGCTCGTTGCTGCTGGCGACAACCGCACGGGAAATCCATGGAACGACATGGCTGCTGAGCCAAACCTGCCTATGGTAGAACTGATGAATGAACTCGGTTTCTGCATGTCAGCAATGGGCAACCATGAGTGCGACGAAAGCCAGGCATCGTTTGCCAACACTATCAACAAGAGCAAGTTCCCTTATCTCGTGGCAAACATGTATCCGGCAGACTCTCTCGGCATCCATACAATGCCTTTCAAACTCTTCGAACACAACGGATTAAGCGTTGCCGTACTCGGACTCATCGAACTCAATCCGCAGGGTTATCCTAACGCCCATCCGGACAAGATGCGAGGACTTCGCTTCACTCAGCCAATGCTTGAAGCCGACCGCTACACATGGCTTCGCAATCAGTGTAATGTCTATGTATTGCTTAGCCATCTCGGCTACCAAGACGAGGTTAAGCTTGCAGCGCAACACCCTGAGTTTGACGTGATTATCGGTGGTCATTCGCACGATCTCATCAAAGGCGAGAAGCACAACGGCGTGTTCATAACCCAAGCCCAATCCTACACGGAATATGTCAACGAGATTGATGTCACTGTAGAAGGCGGCAAGGTTACAAAGACCACTTGCAAATCCATTCCGATAAAGGCGGCTACAGGCGTCAACGAGAAGGTGAAAGCCATGGTGGACGAATATGCAAACAGCCCTGCATTGAAGCGCGTTCTCACCACTGCCACAGAGCCTTTCGCATCAAAGGAAGAACTCGGATTCATGATGACAGAAGCCATCAAGGCAGAGGCTGGTGTTGACATCGTTGCACAAAACACTGGCGGCATTCGCATGAACTCAATGCCTGCTGGTCCAATCACCGTAGAGACCATTCTTTCCATGGATCCATTCCACAACAAGGTCTTCATCTACGAGATGACCGGCGAGCAGGTCGTACAGTTCTTAGAAGAGCAGAAATACCTCTTCGTTGCCGGCGTGAGATACAGGCTCGAGAACAATGGCGATCACAACAAGGCAATCGTGAAGAACGAGGACGGTTCTAAGTTCAATCTCAAGAAAACATACCGCATCTCAACAAACGACTATGTTGCCAGCGTGTCAAAAATGCTGAAGACAATGACGCCAGAGGACATCAACAAGACCACTACCGACTGCATCATCTCTTATCTCGAGAAGCAGCCAAGCGTAAACTACAAGGGCGCAAGCAGTATGCTGAAATAGAAAAAAATCGTCTTTGCGTTTTTACATAATGTATTTATATAGTTCAAATATATGCGTAACCCTATTAGAAATTAGTACTTATTAACCAATATTTTCTATGAAAACTAGAATCCTAACAATCCTTATGCTGTGTGCAGTTGTTCTCACAGCAAGCGCACAATTCCAGCGCAGAGATCCTTTTGCAGGTCTCAAGACTCTCCAAGAGGCGTACAAAGATTACTTTATGATTGGTGTGGCTGTTAACCAGCGTAACATCTCTACACCAGAGCAGGTTGACCTTATCAAGACAGAGTTCAACAGCATCACTGCCGAGAACGATATGAAGCCAGGCGAAATGCACCCAGCTCCAGGCGTTTGGAACTTCGAGCGTGCAGACAAGATTGCTGATTTCTGCCGTAAGAACGGTATCAAGCTCCGTGGTCACAACCTCATGTGGCACTCACAGATGGCTGAATGGATGTTCTACGACTATGACAAGAAGAAGGAAAAGGAACTCAACGAGCTCGCTACTCAGCCACGCCAGCGTCCACAGGGCGGTCAGCCAGGTCAGCGCGGCATGCGTCCTGCTAGCCCATACGCAGGCTTGAAGTATGTTAGTAAGGAAG
Source organism: Bacteroidaceae bacterium (assembly GCA_024401305.1). GTDB lineage: Bacteria > Bacteroidota > Bacteroidia > Bacteroidales > Bacteroidaceae > Prevotella. The sequence goes on from JAKSLI010000038.1 coordinate 30,855, forward strand.
TTCTCTATCAGCGTATGAAGGAGCACATCGATGTTGTAGTAAAGCGTTATAGCGATGTTATCTACTGCTGGGACGTATTCAACGAGGCTATCAGCGACTCTAAGTGGGGCGAACCACTCCGCGACTCTCACTTCTTCAAGATCGTTGGCAACGACGAATATATCCGCAAGGCATTCCAGTTCGCTCACGAGGCTGACCCTAAGGCTCTCCTCTTCTATAATGATTATAATGAGTGCGATCCAACAAAGCGCGACCGCATCTACAACATGATCAAGAAGATGAAGGAAGATGGTATTCCTGTTGACGGTATCGGTATGCAGGCTCACTACAACATCTACGGTCCTTCTGAGGAGGATATGGAAGCTGCTATCCAGAAGTATTCTGAGATCGTTGACCACATCCATGTTACTGAGCTTGACATCCGCGTAAACCAGGAAATGGGTGGTCAGCTCCAGTTCTCTCGCAACGAGGGTGCCAAGGTTACAAACGACCAGAAGACTCTCCAGGAGTACCAGTACAACAAGTTCTTCCGTCTTCTCCGCAAGTACCACGACAAGATTGACTGCGTTACATTCTGGAACCTCTCTGACCGCGACTCATGGCTCGGTGAGAACAACTACCCACTCCCATTCGATAAAGAATACAAGAAGAAGAACCTCTACAAGGTACTCGTAAGCTTCGATCCTAAGATTGACAATGCTCAGCCAAAGGAGGACTTCAAGCCTTGTGCTACTTGTCAGCCAGGTCAGGAAAATCCACAGGTAAACTCTGAGGGTTACATCCGCTTCAAGGTAAATGCTCCTGCTGCTACATACGTTATCGCATCAGCTGGTCTCGGCGGTGGTATGGCAGGTACTGTCCTCAAGAAGCAGAAGGACGGTTCTTTCGTTGGTACTACTCTTACTCCAGAGGACGAAGGTTTCCACTACTATACTCTTTCTATCGACGGCGCTCAGGTTCTCGACCCAGGCACTGCAAGCTTCTACGGTGGTTGCCGTTGGCAGAGTGGTACTGAAGTTCCTGCTCACGACGGTGAGTTCTACGCTAACCGCAGCGACATCGAGCACGGTAACCTCCAGAAGGTTCGCTTCTTCTCAAAACACACAAACATGATGAAGGACGCTTGGGTTTACACTCCAGCAGGTTACGACAAGTCTAAGCAGAAGTACCCAGTACTCTACCTCCAGCACGGTTGGGGCGAGAACGAAACATCTTGGAACATCCAGGGTAAGGCAGACCTCATCATGGACAACCTCATCGCAAACAAGGAGTGCGTTCCTTTCATCGTTGTCATGACTTACGGTATGACTAACGAGGCTCGCTTCGGCACTATCGGTCAGTTCAACACTAAGGACTTTGAGACTGTTCTCGTTGACGAACTCGTTCCTTACATCGACTCACACTTCCGCACAAAGGCTAACCGCGACAACCGCGCTATGGCAGGTCTCTCAATGGGTGGTATGGAAACTCACTCTATCACTCTCAACCGTCCAGAAGTGTTCGGCTACTGGGGACTCTTCTCAGGTGGCACTTACAGTCCAAAGGAACTCGAAGGCAAGCAGGCTCCTAAGCTAATGTTCATCACTTGCGGTAGCAAGGAAGGTCCAGACCGCGTAAAGGCAGCTGTTGAAGAACTCAAGACTGCTGGCTTCAATGCTGAGGCATACATCTCAGAAGGCACAGCACACGAATTCCTCACATGGCGTCGCAGCCTCCACGAGCTCGCTCCAATGCTCTTCAAGAAGTAATAAGCTAAGCTAAGGCTAAAGGCACTATAAAGGGTGCATCGGTTATTCAATGTAACTGATGCACCCTATTTCTTTGTTTCACGCAGTAATTCTCGTTTCCGCCCTATTCCCTATCTGTCCAAAACAAATTAGTGTTTGATTTTTCGCCACAACTCTCCACCTCTCTGCAAGCCACTCTGAAGCAACTGACAATCAAAAAGTTACATTTGCGGAGAGTTTACTCAACTCTCCGCAACTCTCCACCAACTCTCCGCAGCCGAAGTAAGCGTCTCCGCGATGACGCATTGCATGTAAAATTAAAAGTCGCCAAGGTTT